>NZ_JAXAVX010000017.1:0-62963 GCF_033949425.1 Patulibacter brassicae
GGGCCGCGCGCGCCCTCCGCGCGGCCCGGGCACGGGCCGCGGCACGCTCGGAACGGGCCGCCGCCTCCGCGCGCTCGGCCTTCGCGCGCTCCGCCTCCGCCCGCGCGGCGTCCTCGTCGGTGGTCGTGCCCCGCTCGATCGCCGGCACCTGCTCGACCGGCGCGGGCGCTGCGGTCGGCGTGGCGTCGTCGCCGCCGCCGAGGCCGATCCCCAGGACGACGAGCACGACCGCGAGGAGCCCTCCGGCGGCGACCACGCGCCCCGGCCGCGCGATCGCGGCCCCGAGCACCGCGGCCAGCGGCGCGAGGGCGGCCCGGGGTGCGCGCTCCGTCGTGGCGGCGGGCGCCGGTGGGGCGACGGCCTCGGCCGCGACGAGCGGCGCGGCGGCGGCGCCGGTCTCGCCGGTGAACCACGAGGTCACCATCGCGACCTCCGGATCGAGCGGCTCCTCGCCGGGCGACGGCGCGGCCGCTGCCGGCTCGCCGACGCGGACCGGCAGCGGCGCGGCGACGAACCCGACGGCGTCGGGCGCGGCGACGACGGCGAGGTCGCGCAGGGGCGCCGGCGGCTCGTGCGCGGCGAGCGCCCGCAGGGCCGTGCCCCGCGCGTGGCAGCTCGCGCACTCCCGCAGATGCGCGGTGGCGAGCCGGTGGCGCTCGCTCAGCGGCTCGAGCAGCCCGAGGGCGAAGTCCCGCACCAGCGGCCGCCGTGCCGGGCACGACGGGTCGGCGAGCGCGGCGCGCAGCTCCGGAGCCGCGCGCCGCTCGGTCCGCTTGAGCGCGCGCTGCAGCTCCCGCGGCGAGCGCCCGAGGCCTCGCGCCCCGGCCACCGGCGAGCGATCGTGCAACCGCACGAGCAGCAGCGCGGCGAGCTCGTCCTCGTCCGAGCGCTCGACGAGGTCGGTCGCGGCCTCCTCGACGTCGCGCTCGACCGCGAGGGTCGCCGGGTCCACGGAGGAGTCGTCGGTCGTCGCGCCCGTCCGCACGCCGGCGGTGCGGCGCGCGTGACGGTCGGCGACGGCGACCAGCAGCTGGCTCGGGGTCTCGTCGTCCTCGCCGGCCGCCCGGCGCGCGAGCAGCGCGTGCCACGCGAGCGCCCACGCCGCGTCGAGGTCCGCGCGCTCGGGGTCGATGCCGTCGCGGCGCAGGCGCACGCGCACGGCGCCGAGGACCTCGGGCCGCAGGTCGGCGTAGCCCTCCCGCGCGGCCTCGTCGGTCATCGCGGGCTCACCCGCACGCGGAGTCGCTGGCCGGTGACCGTCGACCAGGGCCAGCCGGACCGCTTCGCCACGACGGCGCGGAACGAGAACACCGTCGGCCGCGTGACCTTCGTGAACCGGTGCCGCCAGCGGAAGCGCCCGGCCCGGTCGGCCGTGACGTTCGCGATCGTCCGCCAGCGCTTCCCGATCACCGTCTGGATCGCGACGCGGGCGCCGGAGGCACGGTCGCCGATCCCCGTGACCCGACCCGACAGCGTCGTGCGGCCGCCACGGCGCAGCCGGCTCGGCGACGCCTTCGCGCCGAGGGCGAGCGTGCTGCGCACCCGCAGGGACGCGGCGGTCGTCGAGCCGCGCACCGTCGCGGTGACGACGTAGGCCCCCGCCGGTACGACCCGGCTCGTGAAGCGGCCGTCGGCGGCGCTGCGCGCGGTGCCCAGGCCGATCGTCGGCTGGCTGCCCGACGCGTCGCGCTTGGCCGAGAGCTCGACCGTCGCGTCCGCCAGCGGCGTGCCGGCGGCGGTGCGCACGGTGCCCGTCAGCCGCTGCCGGCCGCCGGCGACCGCCTGGGCCTGGACGTCGATCACGGGCGCGCCCGCGGTCGTTCCGCCGTCGGTCGCACCGGGCTTCGTGACCGTCAGCGGCCCGTGGGTCGTGATGTTCCCAGCGGCGTCGGCGACCGAGACGGAGACCTGATGGGCGCCGGCGGCGAGCGTCGCGGGATCGAGCGTGAAGTCGAACCGCGCGGTTCGCGGGCACGGCTGCGGCGCGGTGAACGGCTGGGCGCAGCCCGGCGCGGTCTGCACGGCGACCGGCGAGCCGTCGACGTTCAGCCCGGCGAGCGCGACGCCGGCTCCGCCGTCGGCGACCTGCAGGGTCAGCGACGCCGGGGCGTTGAGGGTGACGCCGGACTGGAGGCTGCCGCCGGCGGCCGTGACGGCCGGCGCGACGTCCTCGCGGAGGATGAGCTTCGCGCGGTGCAGGCGGGCCTCGGCGGCGGCGGTGCCGGCGCTGGCGCACGCCGCGCGGGCGCAGGCGGCGGTGAGCTGCACGCGCGAGAGCGAGACGTTGCTCGCGGTGATCCGGTTCCCGCCGCCGAGCGGGTCGCCGGCCGAGCCGATACCGCACCCGAGCAGGCCGCCGTCGCAGGTCTCGACGGTGCCGGCCGAGGTGCTGATCGACGCCTGGTAGCCGCTGAGCCCGAGCAGGCCGCTCGCCGACAGCGAGCGCCACAGCTCGTAGCCGACGATCGTCGCGCCCTCCGGGGCCTGGAAGACCTGGCTCGCGGTCCCCTGGGTGTGGGTCAGCGCGGCCGTGAGGCCGGCGACGAGCGGGCCGCCCGTCGCGCAGCCGTCGGCGAGCCGGTCGATGTCGGCCCCGTTGCGTCCGGGCGCCCAGCCGGTCGTGGCCGCGGGCGTCCCCGTCGGCGTGCGACAGGACCAGACGTCGTACGTCCCGGCCTGCGCCGGGGTCGCGGCGAGGACCGCCGGGCCGCCGAGCGCCGCCAGCACGGCCAGCAGGCGACCTGAACGGCGCGCGAGGCGCGAGAGCGGGATGCGACGGGCGCCGGGACGGACCACGGAGGCATGGTAGGGCGCCCGGCCGACGCCGCGCGACGGCGGTCGTCGGCCCGGGTCGAGAAGCAGGGCGGGACCCGGCCCCCTCAGCGGAGCGTGCGGAAGACGCCGAGCACCGGGCGGTCGCGGCCGTCGCGGGTCCGCAGGCCCGACGGGAAGATCGCCGGGGGGTCGCGGACCTGGAACCAGATGAAGGTCCGCACCCGCTCGCGCAGCGCGATCCTCCACGCCCGTCGCAGGTAGGTCGCCGCGCGCTGCTCGCTGATCTTCTGCTTGCCCTCGGCGAGGTAGGCGAACTCCGTGATGTAGAGCCGCTTGGCGGCGACCCGCGGCAGCCGCCCCGTCTTCGCGGCCCGGGCGAGCAGCCGGCGGGTCGTGCCGAGGTTGCGGATCGTCCACCGCGTGGTGCTGCGGCTCGTCGAGCTCGGGTTCTCGAGGTAGTCGTAGGAGTGCAGCGTCACCGCGTCGGCGCGCACCGCGTACTCGGCGTCCGAGGTCCCGGCGCGGCGCTTCCAGTCGCTCGTCAGCCCGAGCGCCTGGCGCCAGAACTGCCCCGGGTGGGTCGAGTTGCGGGTGTTGCGCGCGTAGGGCGCGAGCTCGCCGGCGACCACGAGCGCGGAGGGGTCGAGCGCCTTGACCTCGTCGTAGGCGAGGTTCTGCATCCGGCGCCAGGTCTCCGCGCCGTTGCGCTTCGGCATCTGGCTGGCGAAGTTCGCCTCGTTCAGGGGCGACCAGACGAGCCGCACCGGCAGCCCGCGGAGGGCCTCGACCGAGCGGCGGACCATCCGGCGGTACGCCTCGAGGTCGATCTGGCGGGCGTCGGCGTAGCGGCGGCCGAGCTCGCCGTTGATGCCGACGAAGAGCGTCGTGATCCCGTGGGCGGCGCCCTCCTGGGCCATCCGCCGGATCGAGTCGATCTCGTGCGGGAACGGGAAGTCGGTCGTCCCGTCCCAGTGCAGGTAGGTCCGGGCGACGGAGACGCCCGCCTGCCGGGCGACGCCGAAGAACTCCGCCCGCTGCGCGGGATCGTCGGAGCGCGGCAGCGTCTCGTCCATCAGGCCCTTGTCGAGCGCGACGGCGGACGAGGGCAGGGCGACCGCCGCGGCGGCGAGCGCGAGCAGGGCGAGCGCCAGGCGCGCGGCGCGGCGCGGCCCTGACCGGCGGATGAGGAGCGCGGACACGCCAGGCAGGGTACGCACGCGGCGCCGCTCGCACGCCGCTCCTCCCTCGTCCAGCCACCCGGACGGATGGTCGAGCGCTCCCGGTTCAGCGCCCGCCGGTCGCCGCGCGCAGGATCGGGTCCAGCCGTCGCGCGGCGCTGCCGTTGACGGTCAGGTGGATCGCCTCGGGCTCGCGGACCCAGGCGATGAGGTTCAGCGCCTGCATCCGCGTGAGCACCCACTGGAAGCGGCTCGCCTGCCCGTCGCTGCGGTAGCTCCGCCCGATGTCCATCGCCCACCCGGTCGTGTGCTGGGAGAGCGCGCGCGTCGCCTGCACGTTCTCGCGCCCGAGCAGCGCCTGGTAGCGCTCGTCGCGGACCGAGCTCGTGATCGTGAGCCGCTCGGTGCGAGCGGCGCGGCCCCCGAGCGCCTGGACCGCGGCGCCGATCGTGACGAGGCCCGCGAGCGCCGTCGGGCGCAGCGCGCGGTAGCGCGAGCGCGGCTCGGCGAAGCGGGACGCGAGCTCGCCCATCGCGCTGCTGATCTGGATCCCGTTGGCGCGGAGCGTCGGCGCCGGCAGCGCGCGGAGCTGACCGTCCCGCTCGGCCTGCTGCAGCGCGTCGGCGTCGGCGAACGTCGCCGTGCGTCCCGGCGGGTGCATGAGGTCCTCCGGCGAGGCCTTGCGCTGCTGCAGCTCGGCCTCGCGACGCAGCGCCGCCGGATCGCGCCGGAACTGGCGCATGAGCCGCTCGGCGGCGCCCACGCGCCAGAGGTAGGACGACGAGTCGTCGGCGAGCCGCGCGAGGATCGTCGTCGCGCGCGGCGAGCGCAGGGGGTCGGTGCCGAAGTAGAGCTCGACGTAGGGGACGTTGCCCCTGCCGTAGGCCGACAGGGCGTTCTGCAGGTTGCCGATGCCCATGTGGTAGCTCGCCACCGCGAGGTCGTCGCGACCGCCGAGGCGGTCGCGGGCGATGTCGAGGTAGCGGCAGGTCGCCTCGAGCGCCTGGCGCGGATCGAACCGGGGGTCGACCCGGATGCGCGCCGCCTTCAGGCGCGCGACCTCGCGCGCGTCGCGTCGCCGCTCCTCGCGCGCGATCCGGCGCGTGAGGCGGCCGGAGCGCTCGACGTCGATCTTCATGCCGAGGAGGTTCCGCCCCGTCTCGGCGACGATCTGCGTGAACCCGGCGGCGGCCTCCACGCTGTCGCCGGCCATCGCGTCGGGGCGTCCCGCGCTCTCCAGGTAGACGATCGCCTCGAGCAGGTTCGGGTCCTCGTCGTTGCGCTTCGCGACGTCCTCGACGAGCTTGCGGTAGGTGGCGACGCGCGAGGCGGTGAGCACGGGCCCGCCCGGCACGAGCCGGTAGAGCGGGTTCGCGAACCCGGCCTGCGCGCTGCGGGTGAGCGCCACCGCGTCGCGGACGGGATCGGGGCGCAGGGCGGCCAGCGCGTCCCGGCCGACCGCCGTCGTGCCGCGGGGCACGGTCGAGCGCGCCCCGGTCGCGGGGTCGTCGCGGTCGTCGCCCCCGCAGCCGCGCACGAGCAGGACGAGCAGGAGCAGGACGAGCACGCCGCCGCCGAGCAGCAGCAGGCGCCGGCGCTGCTCGGGCGTCAGCGGTCCCTCGGGTCGCAGGCGGGGACCGCGGGGCTCCCGCGGGCGGCGGGGCTCCCGCGGCGCCCGGCCGCCGGGACGGGGTCCGCCGGCCCCTGACGGGCGGCGGCGCGGCAGCGCGAACGGGCGGAGGGGCAGGTCGGCCACGGGGGCATCGTCCCATCCCGGCCGGGCGCCCGTGCCGGACCGTGGCGCTGGGCCGCGTCCCGGCGGCCCACGCCGCTCGGGGCCGGTCCTCAGCCGGCCGCCGGGTCGTCCCGTCGAGGCCCGCGGCGCCCGTGCCGGCACCAGTCCGCGTGCGCGGCGGCGTCCAGCAGCGACAGCAGGCGGTGCAGCTCGTCGCGGTCGGCCTCGTCGAGCACGGCGACGAGGTCGTCGGCCGCCTCGTGGCGGGCGCGCAGCATCGCGGCGCCGCGCTCGCGGCCCGCATCGGTCAGGTGCACGCGCGTGGAGCGCCGGTCGTCGGGGTCGGGGCGCCGCTCGACGAGGCCCTCGCGCTCGAGGTCGTCGACGAGCGTCGTCACCGACCGCGGCACGATCCGCAGGCGCTCGGCGAGGTCGCCCATCCGCTGCGACTCGCCGGTCCGCAGCAGCACGACGAGCGCCCGGGCGGCCGCCGGCGTCGTCCCGAACGGCGCCAGCCGGTCGCGGGAGCGCCCGTGGATCCAGCGCGAGATCCGCGCGATGAGCTCGCCGGTGCTCGGCGGTGCACCGTCGTCGCTTCGCGGGTAGGGGGGGCCGGCGTCCCGCGCGCCGCCGCTCGCGGCCGTCGGCGGTTCGGGGGCGGCGGGCTCCACCCGGACGACGATACCGGATGCGCCACATTATGAGGAATCCTCAGCATGTGCTACATTGCTGAGCATGACTCAGGATCCCGGGCGGCACGCCGGGCACGAGCCGGCCGGCTGACGCGACGTCGCCCCGGGTCGCGCCCGGCGTCCCGCGGGCCGGGACGCACCACGACCCGGAGGTCCGCCCATGGCGACGCCCTTCCCCCTCGAACGACCTCCCGGCTCCGGCCGGCCCGACGGCGCCCGCCCCGGGCGCGCCGAGGCCCGGCAGCGCGGCGACGAGCCCGTCGACCTGCGCCGGATCGCCGGCCTCTTCCGTCCCTACCGCGGCCGCGTCGCCGCGGTCGCGGGGCTCATCGTCCTCACCGCCGTCCTCGGACTGGCGCAGCCGTTCCTCATCCGCGAGGCGGTCGACGTCGCCCTGCCGCAGCAGGACACGTCGCTGCTGGCGCTGCTCGTCCTCGGCATGGTCGGCGCGGCGATCGTCGGCGCCGGGCTCGACGTCGGCCAGACGTGGCTCTCCAACGTCGTCGGCCAACGGGTCATGCACGACCTGCGGGCCGGGGTCTACGGCCACCTCCAGCGCCTGTCGCTCGCGTTCTTCACGCGCACCCGCAGCGGCGAGGTCCAGTCCCGGATCGCGAACGACATCGGCGGCATGCAGGGCGTCGTGACGTCGACGGTGACGAGCCTCGTCAGTTCGTTCACGACCGTCATCGCGACGCTCACCGCGATGATCGTGCTGGATTGGCGGCTGGCGCTGGCGACGCTCGTCGTCGTCCCGTTCTTCGTCTGGCTCGCCCGGACGGTCGGGCGCGCGCGGCGACGGATCGTGAGCGTCCGCCAGCGCAAGCTCGCCGACATGTCCGCCGTCGTCGAGGAGTCGCTGTCGATCTCGGGGATCGTGCTCACGCGCACGATGGGGCGCTCGGCCGACCTCGTGGGGCGCTTCGACGGCGCCTCGCGCGACGTCGCCGACCTCGAGGTCCGCTCCGCGATGGCGGGTCGGTGGCGGATGGCGAGCGTCCAGATCGCCTTCGCCGCGATGCCGGCCCTGGCGTACTGGATCGCCGGCTGGTCGGCGGCCAACGGCGAGGGGATCGTCACGATCGGCACCCTCGTCGCCTTCACCGCCCTGCAGACGCGGCTGCTCATGCCGATGGTCACGCTGCTGCGGCTGGCGGTCGAGGTCCAGTCCTCGCTGGCCCTGTTCACCCGCGTGTTCGAGTACCTCGACACGCCGGTCGACGTCGTGGAGCCGGCCGCACCGGTGCGGCCGCCCTCCCTGGCGGGCGGCACCCCGCCCCCGGGGGCCGACGACGGGCCCGCCCCCGCCGCGGCGGTGGGGGTCCCGGTCCGGTTCGAGGGGGTCTCGTTCGCCTACGACCCGCGCGCGGACCGGACGCTGGAGGACATCGACCTCGAGGTCCCGGCCGGGGCGACGGTCGCGATCGTCGGCGCGACGGGCTCGGGCAAGACGACGCTCGGCTACCTCGCCGCGCGGATGTACGACGTCGACGCGGGCCGCGTGACGATCGACGGGGTCGACGTGCGGGAGCTCTCCGCCGACGACCGCGCCGCGCTCGTCGGGGTCGTCGCGCAGGAGACGTACCTCCTGCACAGCTCGGTCGCCGAGAACCTCCGCTTCGCACGGCCCGACGCGACCGACGAGGAGCTCGTCGCCGCCGCGCGGGCGGCGCAGGTCCACGAGCTGATCGCCGGGCTGCCCGACGGCTACGACACGATCGTCGGCGAGCGCGGCTACCGGTTCTCCGGCGGCGAGAAGCAGCGCCTCGCGATCGCGCGGGCGATGCTGCGCAACCCGCCCGTGCTGATCCTCGACGAGGCGACGAGCGCGCTGGACACGCGCACGGAGCGGGCGGTGCAGGAGGCGCTGGAGCGGCTCGCGGAGGGCCGCACGACGATCGCGATCGCCCACCGGCTCTCGACCGTCCGCGACGCCGACCGGATCGTCGTCCTCGACCGCGGGCGGATCGTCGAGTCCGGCACGCACGCGGAGCTGCTGGCGCTCGGCGGCCACTACGCGGCGCTCGTGGCCCGCGACGACGCGGACGCGGTCCTGCCGCTCGCCGCCTGACCCCGTCGCTCGGTGCCGCGGTCGCGCGTGGCGGAGACGGGTTCCGGAGCGGGCCCTCGGCCGGGTGCCGGGACGGCGTCGTTCGCGGCGCCGGCGCGTCGTCCGCTCCGGTCCCGTGACGTTCGATCCGTCCCCGCTCCGGTGCCTCGACGGGCGGGGTGCCCCGTGGGAGGATCGGCCCGTGCCCGAGCAGCTGTTCTTCACCGACTCCGACGAGTCCAACCACCTCATCGCGGCGGACCCCTTCGCGCTGCTCGTCGGCTTCCTCCTCGATCAGCGGATCACGGTCCAGAAGGCGTTCGACGGACCGCGCGTCCTGCGGGAGCGCCTCGGCGCCTTCGACCCGCGGACCCTCGCGGAGGCCGACCTCGAGCCGGCGTTCCGGGAGGTCCCCGCGGTGCACCGCTTCCCCGGCTCGATGGCCCAGCGGGTCCACGAGCTCGCCGTGCACGTCCTCGAGCGCTACGACGGCGACGCCGCCCGCGTGTGGACCGACGCGCCGGACGCCGCCACGCTGAAGGCGAACATCCTCGCCCTGCCCGGGTTCGGCGAGATGAAGGTCAAGTCGCTCGCGGCCGTCCTGCACAAGCGCTTCGGCGTCGCCGTGGCCGAGGAGCTCGTGCCGTGGCACCCGACCCTCGGCGACGTCGCCTCCCCGCAGGACCTCCTCGACTACCAGGCGGCGAAGAAGGTCCACAAGCAGGAGTGGATGAAGGCCCAGCCACCGACCTCCGCCGCCGGCGCCTGAGCCGCCGGCCGGCGCGGACGACCGACGCGGCGGGGCCGGCGCCGGCCGGGGCCGCCGCCTCCGACGGTTCTCGCCGCCGACCGTGGGGTAGCGGCACCTCACGGGCCGCGCGCGGCACGGCGCGGCCGTTCCCGAGCGAGAGCGAGGCACGCATGAGCCAGGCCACCTCCCACCGCGGCATCCTCGAGGGCACGCCCCTGTACGTCGAGGACACCGGCGGCGATGGGCGACCCGTCGTCCTGATCCACGGCTGGCCGCTCTCGGGCGCGTCGTGGCAGGAGCAGTTCCGCCCGCTCGAGGAGGCCGGGCACCGGGTCGTCGTCTACGACCGGCGCGGGTTCGGCCGCAGCGACAAGCCGCAGGACGGCTACGACTACGACCGGCTCGCCGACGACCTCCACGACGTGCTCGAGCGGCTCGACGTCCGCGACGCGACGCTCGTCGGGTTCTCGATGGGCGGCGGCGAGGTCGCGCGCTACGTCGCCCGCCACGGCGAGGACCGGATCCGCGGCGTCGTCTTCGCCGCGGCGGTCCCGCCGTACCTCATGAAGACCGACGACAACCCCGACGGCCCGCTCACCGAGGAGGCGGCGGCCGAGCTCGAGCAGCACCTCCGCGCCGACCGCGACGCGTTCTTCGACGAGTTCCTCACCGGCTTCTTCTCCGCGGGCGAGGAGCTGCAGGTCACCGAGGCCCAGCGCCAGGACGCGCTCGCGCTCACCGCCCAGGCCGGCGACACCGCGGCGCTGCAGTGCATGCGGGCGTGGGCGACCACCGACTTCCGTCGGGACCTCGAGGCGATCACCGTCCCCGCCCTCGTGCTCCACGGCGACGGCGACGGTACCGTCCCGCTCGAGGGCTCCGGCCAGCGGACCCACGACGCCCTCCCCGACAGCCGCCTGCACGTCATCGCCGGCGGCCCGCACGGGATCAACACGAGCCACGCCGCGGAGTTCAACACGGCGCTGCTGGAGTTCCTCGCGGAGGCCTGAGGCGCCCGCCGGATCCCCGCCGCCGGCCCGGCGGGGACGGGCGCGGGTCCCCGACCGCTCGAGCGGGTCGGCGTCGCGCGCGCGGCTCCGCACGGACGCCGCCGAGCCCCGGGGATCCCTGTCACGCACGCCGTTTCGCGCGCTCGCTACGCTGTGGTCCTGCCGTCCATACCGACGGTAGGAAATTCTCCCCGGAGTCGGACCCATGACCACTGCACGCCGCGTCGCCATCCTCGGCGGCAACCGGATCCCGTTCGCGCGCTCCAACGCCCAGTACGCGAGCGCCAGCAACAGCGACATGCTCGCCGCCGCCCTCGACGGGCTCGTCGAGCGCTACGACCTCCAGGGCGAGCACCTCGGCGAGGTCGCCGCGGGCGCCGTGGTGAAGCTCGCCCGGGACATCAACCTCACGCGCGAGGTCGTCCTCGGCTCGAAGCTCGCCAACTCGACCCCGGCGGTCGACATCGGCCAGGCCTGCGGCACCGGCCTGCAGGCGGTCACCTACATCGCCAACAAGATCGCGCTGGGGCAGATCGACGCCGGCATCGCCGGCGGCACCGACACGACCTCCGACCCGCCGATCGCGCTCGGCGACAAGCTCCGCCACAAGCTCGTGAAGGTGAACAACGCCCGCACGACGCAGGACCGCATCAAGGCGCTGCTCGCCATCCGCCCCGGCGACATCACGCTCGACTTCCCGGCCAACCGCGAGCCGCGGACCGGCAAGTCGATGGGCGACCACCAGGCGATCACGGCCAAGGAGTGGGGCATCACCCGCGAGGCGCAGGACGAGCTGACGGTCGCCTCGCACAAGAACCTCGCCGCCGCCTACGAGCGCGGGTTCCTCGACGACCTCATCACGCCGTACCTCGGCCTCGAGCGCGACGGCAACCTGCGCCCGGACTCGAGCATGGAGAAGCTCGCGAAGCTCAAGCCGGTCTTCGGCGGTCCGCAGGGCACGATGACCGCCGGCAACTCGACGCCGCTCTCCGACGGCGCCTCGACCGTCCTGCTCGCCAGCGAGGACTGGGCGCAGGAGCACGGCATCGAGCCGCTCGCCTACCTCGTCGACGTCCAGACCTCCGCCGTCGGCTACGTCGAGGGCGAGGAGGGCCTGCTCATGGCTCCCGCCTACGCCGTGCCGACGCTCCTGGACCGCAACGGCCTGACCCTCCAGGACTTCGACTACTACGAGATCCACGAGGCGTTCGCCGCGCAGGTCCTCTCGACGCTCAAGGCGTGGGAGGACCCGACGTTCTGCAAGACGAAGCTCGGCCGCGAGAAGCCGCTCGGCTCGATCGACCGCAGCAAGCTCAACGTCAACGGCGGCTCGCTCGCCGCGGCGCACCCGTTCGCCGCCACCGGCGGCCGGATCGTGCCGGCGCTCGCCAAGCAGCTGAAGGAGAAGGGCTCGGGCCGCGGCCTCATCTCGATCTGCGCCGCCGGCGGCCAGGGCGTCGTCGCGATCGTGGAGCGGTGATCGAGATGCCGCGTCCCGACGCCCCGACCGCCCCGATGTCGCCCGCCCGCCCGATCGTCGTCGCGATCGTCGAGCGCTGAGCGCGGCTCGCCCGCACCGACAGGACAGGAATCCCATGGCTGATCGCTACCAGCAGTTCGTCAACAGCTTCGTCGGCAAGCAGATCGCCCCGAAGGTCGGGCTGCCGCAGCCGCCGTTCCTCAAGCGCCACCGTCCCGGCGCGCCGGTCGTCGCCGGCCCGGTCGTCTTCGGCCAGGCGCCGGGCGGCCTGCTCGCCGGCGACGTCGGCCGGGTGCTCGCGCTGATCGGCGCCGAGACCTGGACGACGGAGGAGGGCGACCTGCGGGCCGCCGTCACCGACGCGGGTCTCGCCCCGAAGATCTGGGCGCCGGGCGCCGGCGGGGACCAGCGGTTCCACGGCCTCGTCTTCGACGCGACCGGCATCTCCTCGCCGGCCGAGCTCGCCGCGCTGCACGCGTTCTTCCAGCCGCTCGCCCGCCGGATCACCGGCTCGGGCCGCGTGATCGTCCTCGGCACGACGCCGGAGCTCCTCGAGGGCTCCTCGCGGATCGCCCAGCGCGCGCTCGAGGGCTTCACCCGGTCGTTCGCCAAGGAGATCGGCGCCAAGGGCGCCACGGCGCAGCTCGTGTACGTCGCGCCGGGTGCGGGCGACCGGATCGAGTCGACGCTGCGGTTCCTCCTCTCCGCGAAGTCGGCGTTCGTCGACGGCCAGGCGATCCGGATCAGCGCGGGCGAGAAGGCCGAGCTGAACTGGACGGAGCCGCTGAAGGGCAAGGTCGCCCTCGTGACCGGCGCCTCGCGCGGGATCGGCGAGGCGATCGCCGAGACCCTCGCCCGCGACGGCGCGCACGTCGTCGGCCTCGACATCGAGCCGCTCGCGGAGGACCTGCAGAAGGTCACCGAGCGCATCGGCGGCTCGGCGATCACGTTCGACGTCACCGCCGAGGACGCGCCGAAGCAGCTCGCCGCGTACCTGAAGAAGGAGCACGGCGGCGTCGACATCGTCGTGCACAACGCCGGCATCACGCGCGACAAGCTGCTGGCGAACATGAAGCCCGAGGTCTGGGCGCAGGTCATCTCGGTCAACCTCGAGGCGCCCGAGCGGATCACCCGCGAGCTCCTCGACGCGAAGGCGATCAACCAGGGCGGCCGCGTCATCGGCGTCGCCTCGATCGCCGGCATCGCCGGCAACCGGGGCCAGACGAACTACGGCGCGTCGAAGGCCGGCGTCATCGGGTTCGTCGACGCGCTCGCCGACGAGGTCGCCGCGCAGGGCATCACGATCAACGCCGTCGCGCCGGGCTTCATCGAGACGAAGATGACCGCCGCGATCCCGCTCGGGATCCGCGAGGCCGGCCGGCGGATGTCCTCGCTCGGCCAGGGCGGCCTGCCGGTCGACGTCGCCGAGACGATCGCCTGGTACGCGAGCCCCGGCTCCGGCGGCGTGAACGGCAACACCGTCCGCGTCTGCGGCCAGAGCCTCATCGGCGCATGACCGAGAAGACCCTCGTCACCGCGTCCGTGCGCAAGCTCGCGGCGCCCCCCGGCACCCTCGGCCTCTACGGCCGGGCGGCGCTGCCGCTGATCCCCGGCGCGACGAAGCTGCCGTTCGTCGCCGGGGCGGCGCGCGAGCTGCCCGACCTCACCCTGACGCTCGAGGGCGTGCGGGTGAACGTCGAGAAGCTGCGCGCCTACGCCGACGTCTGCGGCTTCACGCTGCGCAACGACCTGCCGCCGACGTACCCGTTCATCCTCGGGTTCCCGCTGCACATGGCGCTCATGACCGACGGTCGCTTCCCGTTCCCCGCGATCGGGCTCGTGCACATGCACAACCGGATCGTCCAGCACCGGCCGATCTCGATCGCCGAGACGCTCGACGTGGCGGTCACGACGCGCAACCTGCAGCCGCACCCGAAGGGCCGCACCTTCGAGCTCGTCACCGAGGTCCGCTCCGGCGACGAGCTCGTCTGGGAGGACATCGCGACGATCTTCCGCCGTGGCGGAGGCTCCAAGGACGCCACGCCGGCCGAGGACCCCACCGCGGGCGTCGGCGACCTCGGCATCGCGACCCCGACGACCTGGAAGCTCCCGGCCAACCAGGGCCGCAAGTACGCCGCCGTCTCCGGCGACGTCAACCCGATCCACCTGCATCCGCTGAGCGCGAGGCTCCTCGGCTTCCCGCGCGCGATCGCGCACGGCATGTGGACGAAGGCCCGCTCGCTGGCGGCGATCGCCGACGAGCTCCCGGCGTCCTACGCGGTCGACGTCCGCTTCCAGCGGCCGGTCCTGCTGCCCGCGACGGTCGCCTTCGGCTCGGCCGGCGTCGGCGAGCAGCTCGCGTTCGTCCTGCAGGACGACCGCAAGGGCACCCCGCACCTGCGGGGCGCCGTCCAGGCGCGGTAGCTCGGGCCCGGTCGAGGACCGGCGAGCCCCGCTTGACCGGTGGCGAGCGGCGCGCGACGCTCCGCTCGTGCCGCCCGCCGGATGCGACGACGAGGACGACCTCGACGGGTCGCCGGACCCCGCCGCAGGCGGCGCCGGGGACGGTGGGAGGGGACTTGGGCGCCGCAGGTCGACGACGCCGGGTGACCCACGGCGGCGGATCGAAGGACGCCCGCTCGCCGGACCGCTCCCGCCGTCCTCCACGGTCGACGCCCAGGCGGGGTGGGCCCCGCGCTCCGACGGCACTGCGGGTCATCCGCGTCGGAGCGCGGACCGCGGATCGTTCGCGGTACGCCATCGCTGTGCGTACCATCGTTCGCATGCGTGACGCGCAAGCCACCGTGGTACGAGCGGATGGCCGTGGTCGGATCCTGCTGCCGCAGGAGCTGCGGGACCGCCTCGGCATCCAGCCGCACAGCGTCGTCGCCGTCGAGCTGCAGGACGACGGGTCGGTGGTCCTGCGCGATCGCGACGCGGACCGCCGCCGCCGCGTGCGCGCCGTTCGAGGGAGCTTTCGCGGGGCGGGCGAGTCGGTGGACGACCTGCTCGCCGCGCGGCGCGCCGACGCGCGCGCCGAGGCCGACGACGCGTGAGCTACGTCGTCGACGCCAGCGCCCTCATCGCGCTGCTGCGCGATGAGCCGGGGGCGGACCAGGTCGAGGCGGCCCTCGCCGACGCCGACGGGCCGGCGCACCTCTCGACCGTCAACCTCGCCGAGGTGCATCAGGCGCTCGGCCCGGACCTGCCGGTCGGCCTCGTCGGCGCGCCGGAGGGCGCGCCGCTGATCGTGGCGGTGTCCTTCTCCATCGAGCACGCGCGGATCGCCGCCGCTCTGCGGCCGGCCACGCGCGAGCTCGGACTCTCCCTCGCTGATCGGGCCTGCCTCGCGCTCGCACGCGCGGCCGCGCTCCCGGCGCTGACGGCCGACCGTGCGTGGGCTCGCGCCGACGTGGGGGTCGACGTGCGCGTCATCCGCTGATCGGGTCGACGTGCGCGTCGCCGGTCGCGGTCCGTTCCCGCGCGGAGCGACAGCCGGTCGCCGACGCGGCACGAGCCCGGGGCGGTCCGGACCCCGGATCGGTGGCGCCGCGCTCGGGGGTCAGCGGGCCGCGGGGCTCGGCAGCCCGTCGGCCTCGAGCCCCGCGGCGCCGAGCAGGCCCTCCTCGCGCTCGCGGAGCTCGAGGTCGCGGGGTCGCGGGCGGGCCTCGCCGGTCGGGCGGCCCGGCAGGATCCAGGCGAGGGCGGCGGCGACGAGGCCGAGCAGCGCGGCGACGAGGAACGTCCGGTGGTACGCCGTCGGGTCGCCGGGCCCGTCGCCGCCGAAGATCCGCAGGAACGTCACCGCCAGGCCGCTGCCGATCGAGAAGCCGACGTAGCGGACCACCTGGTAGAAGCTCAGCGCGCTCGAGGTCTCGCTCGCCGGGACCGCGGGGACGATGAGGCCCGGCATCGCGACGAACGTGCAGCCGAGGCCGAGGCCGACGAGGCCCATCGTCACCATCGCCTGCCACAGGTGGTCGCCGGTCAGGCCGAAGAACGTCGCCCCGATCGCGATCACCACCGACCCGATCGGGATCGTCGCCCGCGCGCCGAAGCGCCGCTCGAGCGCCGGGGCCACGCGGCTGGCCACCGCGCTCATGACCGACACGGGCACGAGCGTCAGGCCCGCGACGAACGCCGTCTCCGCGAGCCCGCGGTCGAGCTGCACGTACTGCGTCATGAGGCTCAGCAGCAGGTACATCGCCATCCCGAGCACGAGCGACGTGCCGTTCGCCGTCAGCACCGCGCGGTGGCGCAGCAGCCGCAGCTCGACGAGCGGTGCCGCGGTCCGCAGGGCCTGCTGCGACCACGCGGCCAGCAGCGCGGCGGCCGCGGCGAGCAGGCCGAGCGTGCGACCGTCCGCCCAGCCCCAGTCCGGCCCGCGCTCCACCCCGACGAGCAGCGCGAGCAGGCCGAGGGACACGAGCGCCGTGCCGACCGGGTCCAGCGACGTCGGGGCGCGGTCGGCGGGCGCCGCCGGGACCGTCCAGATCGCCAGCGCCAGCGCGATGCCCGACGCGCCCGCGCCGAACCAGTACGCCGTGGAGATCGTCCCGAACTCGGCGATCAGGCCCGTGATCGGATACCCGAGGCCGATGCCGATCGCGGCCGAGAGCGACAGCGCCGCGATCGTGCGGGCCCGCAGGCGCTCCTCGACGTGGTCGCGCGCGACCGCCATCGCCAGCGGCAGCAGCGCGAGGCCGAAGCCCTGCAGCGCGCGGCCGGCGATGAGGACCCCGAGGCTGGACGCGAGCGCCGCGAGCACGCCGCCCGCCACGACGACGCCGAGCGCGCCGAGCAGGACCGGCCGGCGGTGCGGCCCGTCGCCGAGCCGCCCGAGGATCGGGGCGGCGACGGCGCCGACGAGCATCGTCACCGTCAACGACCACTGCGCCGTGCTGAGCTCGGCGCCGTAGCGCTCGGCGATCACGGGGATCAGCGGCGCGCCCAGGCTGCTGACGACGGCGGCCATCAGGCCGACGATCACGAGCGCGGGGGCGAGGGCGGCGCGGCGGAGCGGCATGCGCCACGGGAACTCTAACACTTAGGAAGCAAACTAAGCCGCTCGGCTCGGCCCGCGCGGACGCGGCGGCGGCCGGCGCTCGCGCGGGCACCGGCTCGGGCGCTCCCGGGATCCCGACGGGGCGGGGCGCCGGCCGCGACGCGCTACCGTCGGGTGATGGCCGTCGACGCGACGATCCCCCTCCGCTTCGAGGGAACGCTCGTGCGGGACCTCGAGGGCCTCTACGCGCCCGCCGAGGCGCTCGAGCTCGCCGAGCCCCGCGTCGCGCTGCTCGACGCGTCGCTCGCGCGCGACCTCGGCTGGGACGCCGCGTGGCTCGCCGGACCCGCGGGCGCTCGCGTCCTCGCCGGCCAGGACGTCGCGCCCGGGTCGACGCCGGTCGCGCTGGCCTACGCCGGGCACCAGTTCGGCAACCCCGTGCCCCGCCTCGGCGACGGGCGCGCCCTGCTGCTCGGCGAGGTCGTCGACGGCGACGGGCACCGCCGCGACGTCCACCTGAAGGGCTCCGGGCGGACCGTCTTCTCCCGCGGTGGCGACGGACGCGCGGCGCTGGGGCCGATGCTCCGCGAGCACGTCGTCAGCACCGCGATGCACGCCCTCGGCATCCCGACGACCCGGTCGCTCGCCGTCGTCGCCACCGGCGACCAGGTCCTCCGGCAGGACGGCCCGCACCCCGGCGGGATCCTCGTCCGCGTCGCCGCCAGCCACCTGCGCGTCGGCACCTTCGAGTACGCCGCCCGGCTGCGCGACCCCGACGTCCTGCCGCGGCTGGCGGACTACGCGATCGCGCGCCACCACGCGCACGCCGCCGACGCCGAGCGCCCCGCGCTCGCGCTCTTCGAGGCGGTCCGCGACGCGCAGGCCCGGCTCGTCGCGCAGTGGCTGCACGTCGGCTTCGTCCACGGCGTGATGAACACCGACAACGTCGCGATCAGCGGCGAGACGATCGACTACGGGCCCTGCGCGTTCCTCGACGTCTTCGACCCCCGCACGGTGTTCAGCTCGATCGACGAGCAGGGTCGCTACGCCTACCAGCACCAGGCGCCGGCGATGCAGTGGAACCTCGCGCGGTTCGCCGAGACGCTGGTGCCGCTCGTCGACGACGACCAGGCGACCGCCGTCGGGCTCCTGACCGAGGCGCTCGGCGGGTTCTCCGACGTCTTCGACCGCGCGTGGCGCGACGGCCTGCGCGCGAAGCTCGCCCTCGACGGCGACCCCGCCGCCGACGTCGCGATCGGCGAGGAGCTGCTGCAGCTCCTCCACGAGCAGGGCGCCGACTACACCGGCACCTTCCGCGGCCTCGCCGGCGTCCTGCGCGGCGAGCCGCAGGCCGCGCGCGAGCAGGTCCTCGACCGCGACGCGCTCGACGCCTGGGCCGCCCGCTGGCTCGCCCTGCTCGACGAGCGCGGCGTGGATCGCGCCACGGCCGCCGACCGGCTGGACCGGATCAACCCGCGGTTCATCCCGCGCAACCACCGCGTCGAGGCGGCCCTGCAGGCCGCCGAGGCCGGCGACCTGGAGCCCGTCCGCGAGCTCGTCGACGTGGTGTCCCGCCCGTTCGACGAGCAGCCGGGCCGCGAGTCCTACGCCGGCCCGGGTCCGAACGAGCGCTACGTCACCTACTGCGGGACCTGAGGGCGGGCCCCAGGCCGCACGTCGGCGGTCACGACGCTGGGGCACGGCTCGGCCGGGTGCGGCCGTCTCGCCGTGACCGCTGTCGCTCCCGCGGGGGCGGGCACTTGCTCTCGAGGGACCTGGTGCCGTCGCCGCCCCCGCAGCGGGAGCGCGCGGGGCGGACGCCGGGACGTCGGGCCGCCGTCGCGGGCTGCCCGGCTCGGGACCTCGGCCCGAGGAGGAGGAGCCGGGCGGCGCGTCCCCCGACGCTCCGCCCGGCTCTCCCGATGCCACCGGTCCCTTCGGACCGTGCTCACGTCACCGCGCGGTCACGACGCGTGGGAGCGTCGCCGACCAGGAGCCGGCCCGAAGTCGCTAGATCAGCCCGCGACCGGCGGTCGGCGGACGCATGACGACCCGAAAGCGACCCCCGGGCGTCGCTGCGCGACCAGTACGCGAGATGACGCGTGTTGCCGATCCCGTCCCGGCTGGCGGAGACGTCGAAGAGCTTCCGGCCGGGCGTGGCGGTGTCGATCGGCTCCCCGGACGGCCGCGTGCCGCCGCAGGACGTGCCGTCGGCGCAGAAGTAGTCCGCCAGGACGACGTCGCCCTGGAAGTACGGGGTGTAGTCCGCCGGCGTGGTGACCACCGGGGTCGGTGCCGCGAGCGCCGAGCGCGCCCCGACGAGCGCCCCGCCGATCGCGACGAGGACGGCCACCGCGAGCAGGACGGCCCGCCGCCGACGGCGCCGACGGACGGCACGCGAGGAGTCCCGTCGATCGGCGATCGACAGGAAGACGGGGACCGCTGAGCGCTGCACCGGCGGCAGGCTCGCCCCGTGCGAGCGGTTCCTCATCGGGGGCTTCCCTCACGTCGTCCCTCACCGCGTCCCTCAGCTTCACCCTCACCCGGGTGGAGACGGCCGATAGGGTCGCGACGTGCTCGACGACGTCCCCCTCGTCGCACGCGAGCGGCAGCTCGCACGTGCCACCGGCGTCCTCGCCGACGAGGGACCCTGGGCCGTGCAGGTCGCCGGCCCGGCCGGGATGGGCAAGAGCCGCCTGCTGCGCGAGCTGCGCACGATCGCCGAGAGCCGGGGCCACCTCGTCCTGCCGGGGCGCGCGGCCGACTTCGACGCCGAGCCGGCGTTCGGGATCGTCCGCCACGCGCTGGAGGACTGGCTCCGTGCTCTGCCGGTCGCCGAGCGCGAGCGGCTCGTCGCCGACGACGCGCACGAGCTCGCCGCGGTGCTGCCGACCGCCGGCGGCCCCGGCTCCGACGATCCGCTCACCGCCCAGGAGCGCCACCGGGGCTACGACGCGCTGCGACGCCTCCTGCACCGCGCGGCGGAGCAGCGGCCGGTACTGCTCGTGCTCGACGACGTGCACTGGGCCGACGCCGCGTCGATCGAGCTGCTGGCCCACCTCCACGCGCGTCCGCCGCGCGGGGCCGTGGGCGTCGTGCTCGGGTTCCGGCCCGCGCAGCTGCCGGCCCAGCTCGGGCGGGCCGCGGCGGCGGCCGTCCGCGAGGAGGAGGCGGTGCGGATCGACCTCGAGCCGCTGGACCTGCCGGCGGCGCTGCGCCTGCTCGGCGACGGGGTCCCCGAGCCGGTCGCGCGCCAGCTGCACCAGGAGAGCGGCGGCACGCCGTTCTTCCTCCTCGCCCTGGCACGGGCGTACCTGCAGGGCGAGCGGCGCGCCGGCCCGGCGCCGGACGGGGGTCACGTCCCCGACGCCGTCCGCGTCGCGCTCGCCGGGGAGCTCGAGTCCCTGCCCCCCGACGCGCTGCGCCTGCTCCGCGGCGCCGCGGTCGCCGGCGACCCGTGGGACGTGCTGACGGCGGCGCGCGCCGCGGAGCTCGACCCCGAGGCGGTCCCGTGGGCCCTCGAGGCCCTGCTGGCGTCCGGTCTCGCGCTGGCGAGCGAGACGCCGCGCGCGCTCGTCTTCCGTCACCCGATCGTCCGCGACGCGGTGCTCGCCGATGCCGGCGTCGCGTGGGCGGCGCGCGCGCACGGTCAGGTCGCGCGGCACCTCGAGGCGCACGGCGCGCCGCCGACCGCGCGCGCTCCGCACCTCGAGCGGTCGGCCCTGCCCGGCGACGCGGCGGCGATCGCCACGCTGCGCGCCGCCGGGGACGCCCTCGTGCGCCGCGCCCCGTCGCTGGCCGCCCGGTGGTTCGCCGCGGCCGCGACGCTCGTGCCCGAGGACCCCGCGTCGGCGCCGGAGCGCATCGCGCTGCGACTCCAGGAGGCGGAGGCGGCGACGAGCGCCGGCGAGCTGGAGCGCGGCAGCGCGGCGCTCGGGGCCGTCCTCGAGCTCCTGCCCGCCGACGACCCGCAGCGACCGGTCGTCGTGGCCCAGCGCGCCGGGGTCGAGCACCTGCTCGGCCGCCACCGCGATGCGCACGCCCGCCTGTCGACCGCGCGTGCCGGTGCGGGCCCGGGCACCGCGGCGGCGGTGCTGCTCGACCTCGAGCTCGCGGCCTGTGCCGGCTTCGAGACCCGGCCGCCGGAGATGCTCGAGCGGGCCCGTGCCGCGCGCGACGCCGCCGACGCGCTCGGTCGGCCGGAGCTCGCCGCTGCCGCCGCCGGGCAGATGGGGATGGCGAGCTACTTCCTCGGCGTCCCCCTGGACGAGGTGCTCGACGACGGTGCCCGGCGCTTCGCGGCGCTCGACGACGCCGAGCTCGCCGATCGCCTCGACCTCGGCCTCTGGCTCGGCTGGACCGAGGCGGTGTGCGAGCGCCACGAGGCGTCGCTGGCGACGACCGATCGCGTCCTGCGCGTCGTGCGCGAGACCGGCCGGGGCTCGTCGCTGCTGCTCACCCGGACCGCGGCCGCGTGGTCGCTGCTGCGCCTCGGGCGGCTCGCCGAGGCCGAGCGGATGATCGACGCGGCGATCGAGACCGGGCGCGTGACGCGCAACCTCTTCCTCTCGGTCTCCCTCGGGCAGCGCGCGATCCTGCGCCTCGCCCAGGGGCGCGTCGTGGACGCGGTCGCCGACGGCGAGGAGTCGGTCCGGCTCGTCGCGCACGCCGATCCCGGGCTCATCCCGGGGATGAGCGGCTTCTACCTCGCCGCCCCGCTCCTCGCCGCCGGGCGCCACGGCGAGGCGCGCGCGGCGCTCCTGGCCCAGCTCGACGGCGATCACCTGCGGACCTCGCGGTCCGGCGAGGTGCCGGCGTGCGAGGTGCTCGTCCGCGCCGCGCTCGCCGACGGCGACCTCGCCGAGGCGCGGCGCTGGGCCGACCGGGCGGTGGCCGCGACCCACGGCGGCCACCTGCCGGCCGAGGACGCCCACGCTCAGCGCGCGGTGGCGGAGGTCGCGATCGTGGCCGGCGAGCCGGACGTCGCGGCGGAGCGCGCCATGGCCGCCGCCGCGCGCAGCGCCGCGGCGACCCTGCCGATCGAGGCGGGCCGGTGCGAGACCGTCGCCGGCCGCGCGCTCGCCGCTGCCGGCCGGCGCGACGAGGCGGCGGAGCTCCTGCGGCGCGCGGCGGATCGGCTCGGCGCGATCGGCGCCCTCGGGTGGAGCGACGCCGCGGACCTCGAGCTGCGCCGGCTGGGCCGCCGGCGTCGCACCGCCCCGCGCGGGACCAGCGCCGGCCTCGGCGCGCTGACCGAGCGCGAGCACCAGATCGCCCAGCTCGTCCGGGCCGGTCTGCGCAACCGCCAGATCGCGGACCGCCTGTACATCAGCGAGAAGACCGTCGAGCGGACGCTCTCGGCCGCGTTCGCGAAGCTCGGCGTCGGCAACCGCGCCGCGCTCGCCGCGGCGCTCGCCGACGCGCGCGTGCCGGCGGGCGACCACCGCGCGACCCGCTGACCGTCACGCGTGAGCGTTCCGCGCGCGCAGGATCGCCGCGGCGTCCTCGAGCCGGTCGTCGCCCCACAGGCGGAACGGCCCGACGCTCACGGTCGGGACGCCGTAGACGCCCTCGGCGAGCGCGCGGTCGGTCGCCGCGCGGAGCGCGTCCTTCACCGCCGGCTCGGCCGCCCCGGCGAGACCCGCCCGCGCGTCGAGGCCCGCCGCGCGCAGCGCCTCGCCGACGTCGCCGGGGTCGCTCAGCGGGCGCCCTGCGGCGAACTGCAGCTCCATCGCGGCCCGGGCGTAGGCGATGCCCTCGGCCGGCGATCGGCGCATCGCCCAGGTCGCCACCCGCATGGCGAGCAGGCCGTCGTTCGGCCACGGCTCCGGCCAGCGCACCGGCGGCAGGCCGAGCGCGGCGGCGCGCCGCTCGACCTCGGCGACGCCGCCGGCACGGTCGCCGGCCTGGGCCCACGACGCGCGACCGGTCGCCCGGAAGATCCCGCCGAGGAGCACCGGGACCCAGGTCACGGGGCCCAGCAGCGCCTCGACGCGGTGGGCGGCGAGGTACGCGTAGGGCGAGCCGACGTCGAAGTGGAAGCGGGGCACGGGCGGTCTCCGGTCGAACTTGTCGAGCAACAAGTTAGCGGACGCGCCGCGCCGTCAGCCGGAGGCGGGCAGGAGCCCGAGGACCGCGGAGGTGATGCGCGCGGCGTGCCGGTCCAGCGCCGCAGGATCGTCCGCGCGCACCCCGCGCGGCGCGAGGAACGTCTCCGCGTGGGCGAACCAGAACATCCCGAGCGCGAGGACCGTCAGCAGCACGTCGTCGACCGGGACCGGACGGCGCGCGGCCAGCCCGGCCAGCCCGTCCTCCATCGCCGTCGAGCGGTGCGGCGCGCGCCGCAGGCGCGCCGCACCGCCGACCGCCTCGCGCTCGACGATCGCCACGAACGCCGGACGGTCGCGCAGGAAGCCGAGGTAGGCGTCGACCGCCGACCGGATCGCGGCGGGCAGCGCCTCGTCGTCGACCGCGGCCAGCGCCGTCCACGTCGGGCGCAGCGCTGCCTCCCGGGCGTCGAAGAGGCGCTCGATCACCGCCGCGTACAGCGCGTCCTTGCCGCCGAAGAAGTACGCGGGCGCCTGTCGCGAGAGCCCCGCGGCGGCGCCGATCCGCGCGAGGCTCGCGGCGTCGTGCCCCTCCGCGGCGAAGAGCCGCTCCGCGGCCTCGAGGATCGCCGCGCGACTGCGGTCCGCGTCCCGCCCTCGCGCGGCGTGGTCCGCCATCGTCAGCCGCCGAGGATGTTGCGGACGAGATCCCCGAACCCGCCCTGCCCGCCCGTGATGGCGCCCTCCAGCAGCGAGATCGGGTCGCGCGGGTCGTGCCCGTAGCGTCGCTCGTAGGCGCGAGCGCGGTCCGGGTCCCCGATCGCGAGCGCCAGCTCCTCGCGGGAGGAGCCCCAGCGGCAGGCGGCGTTGTCCAGCCCGGAGAGCGCGGTGTCCTGCACGAAGCCCGACACTCCGCCGCTGCTCGGCAGCTGGCGGTCGGGGCACGGATCGGCGATGACGACCTCGGGCGGACGGGCCGACCGCGACATGAGCGCCTGGCCGCCGGCCACGGTGAGCCCGAGCACGACGACGAGCACGGCGAGCGTCGGGTGGCGCGCCGGCGCGGGCAGCACGAGCAGCGCGGCGAGCAGCGCGAGCGCGCCGGTGATGAGGAACGCCGGGACGAACGCCTCGTTGATCGCGCGCACGAGTGTCTCGTCGGCGCGCGTGGTGAGCGCCGCGTACGTGGCGGCCTGCTCGGGATCGGACGCGAACCGCGCCGCCTGCCCGTCGAGCGCGCCGCGCAGCGCGCCGCGCGGATCCTCGATCGACACCTCGCCGAGCGCGGGGGAGACGGCCTCGAGCTTCGGCTGCGGGGGGAGCTTCGCATCGAGGACGAGCGCGACGACCTGCAGCTCGGTCCGGTCGATCGTGCGGTCGAGCTGGGCCGCGGTCACGGGCGCCAGGATGAGCAGCGCGACGGTGATCCCGACGTGGCGCAGCGCGAGCAGCCGTCCCGCCTCGCGCGGCGTCCGCTCCGGGAGCAGCTCGCCGGCCATCGCGGGCAGCGCCATGCCCATCCCGACGCCGGCGAGGAGCTGCGGCAGGACGACCCACGCCGCGCCGACGGTCGGGAGGGTCGCGAGGGCGAGCACGCCGGCGCCGACGAGCCCCGATCCGGCGCACGCCCGCAGCCACGGGTCGCCGGGGATCCGCACGCCCGCGAGCGCGGCGAGCGGCAGGAGCGAGACGCCGACCGCCGCCTTCAGCGGCGACACCGCCCAGCCCGTGACGAGCAGGAGGACGAGGAGGAAGAGGACCGCGGTGAGCGCCGCCGCCAGCAGCGCGAGCGCGACGCCGACCCGCCACCGGTCCATGGTCGAGGCGACGGCCGCGGGCGCCTCGTCGCCGACCGTGACCGGCTCGCCGTCCCGCGTCGGGGCGGCCGGCACCCGCACGCGCGTCGCCGCGGTCGGGTCCTCGCCCGGGACGACGCGGGTCGGCGCGTCGTGACGCGCCGGGCGCGCGGTGGAGGCCCCGGGCCGCTCGGGCGGCAGGGGCCACGCGCGGTCGCGGGGTCCGGCGGGGCGCGTCGTCGGGGCCGGGTCGTCCGATCGACGCTCGCCCCGGCTCCCGACCGGCGTCGACGGGTCCAGCCGGGCCAGGCAGGCGAGCGCCGCCAGTGCCGCCACCGGCGCCTGGGCCAGGAAGATCGCCCGCCAGTCGAAGAGCTCGGTCAGCGCGCCGCCCAGCGGCGGGCCGATCGCGGTGCCGAAGACGGCGGCGGCGACCCACAGCGGATCCGGTCGCGTCGCGGGCCGCTCGCGGTGCAGCAGCCCGAACGCGCCGACGAGCGCCACGCCCGCGCCGATCGCCTGCGCCGCGCGCGCGGCGAGCAGGCCCGGCAGGGTGTCGGCGACCCCGCAGGCGAGGCACGCGAGCGCGAAGACCGTCATGCCGGCGGCCGCGAGCGGCCCCGACCCGAGCCGGCGCCGCAGCGGCACGGCGCCGAGCACGGCCGCGGCGAGGACGATCGTGTAGACGCCGATCACCGCGGCGACGCCGCTGACGTCGGTGTCCAGCCGCACGAGGATCTCGGGCAGCGCGAGCGTCACGATCGACGCGTCGGCGAGGGTCAGCGCGACGCCTGCGGCGATCACGAGCCGCGCGATCGATGCGAGGACGGAGCCGGCCCCGGGCCGGTTCGTGGTGCCGCCGAGGGCTGCCATCGTCCGTCAGTCTGACGGGACGCGGCGCGACCCGAACGGGGCCCACCAGTTCGCCCGGCCCAGCAGCACGACGAGCGCCGGCACGATGAGCGCCCGCACGACGGTCGCGTCGAGGATGATCCCCGCCGCGAGGCCGGTCGCGAGGATCCGCAGCTCCGTGCTCGGGGCAGCGCCGAGCGCGACGAACGCGAGGAAGAGGATGAGCGCGGCGACGGTCACGAGCCGCCCGGTCCGCCCCAGGCCGCCGATCACCGCCTGCTCCGTGGAGCCGGTCCGGTCGTGCTCCTCGCGCATCCGCGTGAGGATGAAGACCTCGTAGTCCATCGACAGGCCGTAGAGGAACGCGAAGATCGCCAGCGGGACCCAGGTCGTGATCGCGCCGGTGGCGGGCACGCCGCCGAGGAGCTCCGAGCCCACGCCCTCCTGCCAGACGAGGACCACGACGCCGAACGCCGCCGCGATCGAGAGGACGTTCAGGAGCACCGCCTTCAGCGGCAGCAGGATCGAGCGCAGCGCCCGCGCGAGCAGCGCGAACGTCAGCACCCCGATGAGCGCCACCATCCAGGGGAACGCCCCGTAGATGGCGTCGGTGAGGTCGCGGTCCTGGGCCGCGACGCCGCCGATCCGCACCGATCGCCCGTCGTCGAGCTCGCGCAGCGCGTCGAGCGTCGTCCGCCCGTCGTCCGACGCGCTGTCGGCCGCCGGCAGCACGAGGGCCAGCCGCTGCGGCCCGGAGCGCCACGGCGCGCCCGCGGGAGCGCGCACCGCGCGCACGCCGTCGACGGCGCGGGCCTGCCGAGCGAAGGCCGCGGCGCGGTCGTCGCCGACCACCGCCTCGACCGGCGTCAGCACGCCGTTGCCGATCCCCGCGCGCTCGAGCTGCACCAGCGCGGTGCGCGCCGATCCGGACGACGAGAGCGCGTCGACCGACGGCTGCCCGGGCCGCAGCCCGGTGGCCGTCCACGCGAGCGCCCCGACGAGCAGCAGGCCGGCGACGGCCGCCGGCCAGCGTCGCCGCACGACCCACGTGGACCATCGCGTCCACCCCCGACCGGCCTCGCGCTCGTGCCCGACGCGCCGGCGGTCCAGGCGCTGCCCGCTCCCGGCCAGGACACCCGGGAGCAGCGTCAGCACGACGAGGACGCTGACGAGCGGGATGAGGAGCCCGCCGTAGCCGATCGAGCGGATGAAGGGCACCGGGACGGCGAGGAGCGCCAGCAGCCCGATGGCGACCGTCGTCCCGCTCACGACGATCGCCCCACCGGCCGAGCGCATGGCGCGACGCACGGCCTCCTCGCCGTCGGCGCCCCGATCGCGCTCCTCCCGCCAGCGGACCACGAGCAGCAGCGAGTAGTCGATCGCCACCCCGAGGCCGATGAGGCCGACGAGGAACTGCACCACGAACGAGACCTCGGTCACGAGCACGAGCAGCCGCAGCAGCAGGAACGTCGTGAGGATGGAGGCCGCGGCCACGACGAGCGGCACGATCGCCAGCGGCGAGCCGAACACGAGGGCGAGCACGACGAGCGCCCCGAGGCCGCCGAGCAGCACCTCGACGAGCAGCCCGACGCCCTCTCCGCCGCCGTCGTCGTCGACCAGGGCCTCGAGGCCGGTGACGCGAACGGTCGTCCCGTCCCCGCTCGCGGCCGCCGCTGCGGCGCGCGCCTGCGCGAGCGCCCGCGGGTTCTCGTCGGGCGACGCGGATCCCGGAGGCGGCAGGACCACGGCGGCCGCGACGCGCCGGTCGGCGTCGCTCAGGCCGGGACCGCCGACGACCGACCGCCCTCCGTCGACCGCCGCGGCGACCCGTCCGAGCGCGCGCTCGGCGTCGGCCGCGGTCGCGTCGCCGGTGCGCTCGGCGACCAGGACGAGCGGCGGGACGAGGCCCCCGGAGCCGGCCTGCGCCACGATGGCGCGGTTGGCGTCGAACGCCGGGCGATCAGCGTCGAAGCTCGTCGAGAGGCGGTCGCCGAGGCTCGACGCCGCCCAGGCGCCCACGAGGGTCAGCACGACCCAGAGGGCGGCGATCGGCCGTCGGTGCGTCAGCACGAACGCGGTCCATCGGTCGCTCATCGAGTCCGCTCCTGCCCGCCGGGGCGCGTTGCCAACCACCTCGCGGGCTCGAACCGCGGGAACGGCGGCGAGGCCCCGGGAGACGCGCCCCGGCCGCGGTAGCGTGGACGGCGTGACGTCCTGGTCCCCCCGCCCGGCCGCCGCGGACGAGCTCGACGCGATGCTCGACGTCTGCGACGTCGCCTTCCATCGCGCGCAGACCCCGGCCGCGCGCGAGCGCAGCCGCTCGCGGGTCGAGCTGGACCGCACGCGGATCGTCGTCGAGGACGGCGCCGTCGTGGCGTCCTCCGGCGCGTGGACGCGGACGGTCTCGCTGCCCGGCGGCGGCACGCTGCCGATGGCGGGCATCACCCTCGTCTCGGTCCTGCCGACCCACCGTCGCCGGGGGCTCCTCAGCGCGATGATGGCCGCGCAGATCGAGGACGCGCGCGATCGCGGCGAGCCGCTCGCCGGGCTCTGGGCGTCGGAGGGCACGATCTACGGCCGGTTCGGGTTCGGCCCGGCGACGGCGACCCGGCGTACGGCGATCGCGCGCGGCGCCCCGCTGCGAACGCCGCCGACGGCGGCCGACGGCCCGATCCGGCTCGTCGCGACGGCCGACGCGCACCCGCTCCTCGCGCCGCTGCACGAGCGAGCGCGGGCCGACCGCGCGGGGATCGTCTCGCGCACCGCCGCCTGGTGGCGGCAGCGGATCCTGCTCGACGAGCCGCCCGGCGGCGAGCACAGCGCGCTGCACGTGGCCCTCCACGCGGACGGCTACGCGATCTACCGGGTCGTCGCGGCCGGCGATACCGGACCCGCCGCCGAGCCGACGGAGGTCGTCGTCCAGGCCGCCGAGCTCGTCGCGCTGACCCCGGGGGCCCGGCGGGCCCTGCTCGGCTTCCTCACGAGCATCGACCTCGCCACGCGCGTCGAGCTGCACGAGCGGCCCGTCGACGACGAGCTCGCCCTGCTCGTCGCGGCGCCGCAGGACCTGCGGGTCCTGCACGAGTCCGACGCCCTGTGGCTGCGGATCCTCGACCTGCCGGCGCTCGTGGCCGCCCGTGGCTGGGCCGCGGACGCCGCGCTCGTGGTCGAGATCAGGTCGGAGGACGCCGCCCTGGCCGGTCGCTGGCGGCTCGAGGTCGGACCGGACGGAGGAGCCGCGACCCGCACCGCCGGCGCCGCGGACGTCGTGCTGCGGGACCGCGATCTGGCCTCGATCGCGCTCGGGGGGACCTCGCCGATCGGCCTCCTCGCCGCCGGTCTCGCCGAGGAGCGTCGCGTCGGCGCGACGGCCGCGCTCGACCCCGCTGCGCGGACGCCGCGCGCGCCCTGGACGATCGACGTCTTCTGATCGGGGCGCGTGCGGTGGGCCCCCGCCCCTCGTCGAAGGACGCCGACGCCGGTATCATGCGCGCCCGACGCGTGGTGTCGCGAGGAAGCCGGTGCGAGTCCGGCGCGGTCGCGCCACTGTGAGGGCCCTCGGGCCCGGAGCCAGAGACTCCAGGCACCACGTGAATCCGAGGCCCGGGACGCGAGATCCCGAAGGAGACGACGACGTGAGCACCCCCACCGCCATCGAGCCAGCCGCCGAGCGCGCACCGATCCCGGTCGCCTCCCCGCGCGAGCTGCTCCCCTACTGGATCTTCGCCGGCATCGTCCTGATGTTCGCGATCTACTTCGTCGGGGCGGAGGAGGGCGCGACCGCCGTGTTCTCCGGCAGCGGCGTCCACGAGCTCGTGCACGACGCGCGACACCTGCTCGGCTTCCCCTGCCACTGAGCCCCCGCTGACATGGTCCGCACCCTGCTGGTGCGCGGGATGCTGGTCGGCCTCGTGGCCGGCCTGCTCGCGTTCGTCTGGGCGTATCTCGTCGGCGAGCCGCCGGTGAAGGCCGCGATCGCGGTCGAGGAGGCCGCCGCCGCGGCCGCCGGAGAGGTCGACAGCGCCCCGCCCGAGGTCAGCCGCGACGTGCAGAGCACGCTCGGCCTGCTGCTCGGCATCCTCATCTTCGCCACCGCCGTCGGGGGCTTCCTCGGCCTCGTCTTCGCGATGGTCTACGGCCGGATCGGCCAGCTGCGCGCCCGCGCCACCGCGCTCGTGCTCTGCTCGGCCGCGTTCGTCTGCATCGCGATCGTGCCGCTGACGAAGTACCCGGCCAACCCGCCGGCCGTCGGCAGCGGGGACACCATCGGCGAGCGGACGGGCTGGTTCTTCGTCCTCATCGTCATCGCGATCGTCGCCGCCGTCGCCGCGGGGCGCACGATCCGCGACCTGTCGCCCCGCTGGGGCGTCGGCAACGCCGTGGCCGCCGGCCTGACGCTCTTCGTCGGGCTGATCATCGTCGCCCACCTCGCGCTGCCGAACGAGAACGAGGTCGCCGCCCCGTTTCCGCCGCAGATCCTCTGGGACTTCCGGCTGGCGAACCTCGGGACCCAGGCGATCATCTGGGCCGCCCTGGCCTTCGGCTTCGGCCACGCCGCCGAGCGCGCGATCGCCGGTCAGCCGCTGCTCGGCCGTCGCGACCGAGCAGCCGCGACCTCCGCGGTCTGATCGCGCCCGTCGCCCGGCCAGTGGCCGGTCGACGGGACGCCGGGCGCGGCCGTCCTGGTCGCGCCGGGCTCGTCAGCTCCCGAACCGGCGCGAGCCGGCCACGCGCCACTGCCCGCCCTGACGCGCGAGCCGCACCGCGTAGCGGCGCCCGCCGGCCCGCACGAGCACGACCGCGCGGCGGTCGCGGTTCGTCAAGAGCGTCGTGAATCGCAGCCCGTGGCTGGACCGCGGCACGCCCGTCGCCGCGCTGCTGCGGACGTACCGCCCGTTCTTGCAGTTGGCCCGTCCGCCGAAGCGCTGCACGGTCCCGGTCGTCAGGAGCGAGCAGACGGCGGAGACGTCGCGCGAGCGCAGGGCGGCGTAGAAGTTCCGGACCGTCTTCTCGGCCGATGCCTCGAGCCGGCGCTGCGTCGCGGTGCGCGTCGGGCGCGTCGGCGCGGTCGCGACGGTCGGGACCGTGGGGCTCGGCACCTCGGCGGTGGCGACGGTCGGCGTCGTCGGGACCGTGGCGGTCGACGTCGGGGTGCTGGGGGTCGTCGCGGGTGGCGGCGTCGTCTGGACGACGACGACGGTCGTGGTCGTGCTGCCGCCGCACGCGGAGAGCGCGAGCGCCGCGCCTCCGGCGGCGAGCACCGCGCCGAGCGGGCGCAGGTGGCAGGGCAGCGACGATGGCCGGGGGGAGCCTGGGGTCTGCATCGGTCCTGACAGGCTCCCAGACGTCGCGGTCGCCCCACGAAACCTGCGGGTGCCCCTCCCGACGTGACGGCCGCGGCCGGTCGCGAGGCTGCCGGGGATGCCGGATCCGACGGTCACCGCCGCCTGGGGCTACGACGCGCGGCGCCGGCGGTGCCGCGTCGCCGGCGAGGTGACGCCGCGCGGGACCGGCGGGGTCGCGCTGCAGCGGCGCGCCGGCTCGCGGTGGCGCACGGTCACGACGTTCCCGATTCGCGGCACGACGTACGCCGGCTGGTTCTTGGGCCGCAAGCGGCAGCGCTACCGCGTCTCCTCCGCCGGCAGCGCGTCGCCCTGCCCGCCACGTCGCTCGAGCACCGCCTGACGCGTCGCTCCACGTGCGAGTGCTGATCAGCGCCGCGCCGCGAGCGCGGCGGCGGTGGCGACCGCGATGCCCGTGCCGGGGCGCCGGGGGATGGTGCGCGACAGGACGGCCGGTCGCAGTCCGGTCCCGTCGACGAGCCGCTCGACGACGGTCGCGAACGCGTCCATCCCCCGCCGGTTCGGGTGCAGGCTGCTGCCCAGGAACCCGAGGCCCTGGGCGACCGGCGCGCTGACCCACGCGTCCGGTCCGGCGCAGAGGTCGTGCCCGCGGCTGGGGCCGCGCAGGTCGACGTAGCGGACGGGGGCACCGGGGCGGTCGAGGTCGGCCACCGCGGCGCGCAGCGCTCCGTCGAGGGCGTCGAGCAGCGCGTTGACGTAGCGGACCTCGCCGGCCTCGAGGCTCCAGCCCAGGCCGAGCGGCCCGGCGCACCCCGCGCGGCCGCTCGTCGGCACGACCTGCGGGTACCCGACGAGCGCGATCGTCGCGTGCGGCGCGGCCTCGCGGATGGACGCCACCGCGGGGGCGAGCCGCGCGGTGGCACGGGCGGCGGTCACCTGCGCCGGGGTCGTCCAGCGGTCGTCCTCGCGCGCCCCGGCCAGCGGGGCGGCGAGCAGCTCCGCGACTCCGGTGGGCAGCAGCGCGGTCAGGCCCTCCGGCAGCAGCTGCGCGAGCGGTCCCACGCGGCGGCCGGGGCCGCAGGGCGGGCCCGACGCGACGCAGGCCGCGAGGATCGCCGAGAGCGCGTCGTGCGGGCGGCCGCTCCAGCTGTCGTTGCCGCCGGCGGTGAGGCTCACGGCCCGCGTCGCCGGCCCGAGGGCGCGCTCCTGCGTCGCCCAGCGAACCTGGTCCGGGATGCTGATCCCGGGCGCCTTCCCGCGGCGGACCGTCGCGCCCGCGCAGCTGTAGTCCGCCCAGTCTCCGCGACGCTCGGGGCCGAGCCCGAGGGCCGCCGCCAGGCGCGAGGCGTAGTTCACCGCCGAGCGTCCGCAGCCGGGCTCCCGGCTCGGCGCGAGACCGGGGCCCGAGGAGTACGAGTCGCCGAGCGCGACGTACCGCTTGCCGACCGGCGCGCCGGGGCCGGCCGCGCCGGCGGATCCGACGGCCGCCAGCACCGCGAGCAGCGCGGCGACGAGCACGAGCGCGGAACGGCCGGGAGCAGGGGCGACGCGGGACATCGGGGGACGCGGCCGGCGTGCGGGGGCCGCCGGACAGGTGCAGCCTAGGGCACGCGGGGCGACCCGTCCCCCGCGAAATACGAAAAGCGGATCAGGACCCCAACTTTGCGCGGGGTCCTCTAGAGTGCGCGGCGTCGATGGGCGCGCCACGCCACATCACCCGGGCCCTCGCCCTCCTCGCGCTCGTGACGCTAATAGTCGCGGTGGCCGCGGCGTCGCCCTCGGTGGCGCTCGTCCTCGCCCCGGCGCTCCTGCTCTTCGGCGCGCTCGTCGTCGGGGTCTTCCCCGGTGAGGAGGCGCTCGCCCGCGCCCGCTCGCGGCGCCGGCACCGCCGGGTGCGCGCGCCGCGACGGATCGCGCGTCCCGTCCTCGCGCGCCTCGTCCGGCCCGCCGGCCGGACCTTCGCGTTCGCGCTCGCGATGCGCCCGCCACCGGCGGCGCTCGCGCACCGCTGAGCCTGGATCGCCGTCGTGGTCCGGCGTCGCCGTTCGTCGCCCTGGGGCGGCGTCCGCTGCGCGCCGGCTCCTCGGTGAGGGCCGCTCCCGCCGGGTCTCGCGACCCGCGGCGAGCGGACCCATGCGGTCCGCGCCGGCCGTCCTAGTGACGCCGGTCGGCGGTGCGCCCGTCCCGGGCCGAGCCCGGGTCCCGTGGTCGTCGGTCCGTCGCGCCTGCGCGCGCCGGATCGGGGTCGCTGCGTCGCGCCGCCGTGCGCGCCCGGCCGCCGTGACCCCGTGACCCGTGACTCGCCGGCCGTGCGCGGTCGGCGCTGCTCGGCACGCCGACCGTGCCCGCGCTCCCGGAGGAGCGCCGTGCGCCGCGCGGCACCGACCGCGGCCGGGGGAGGCCTCTCCCCGCCGGCCGACGGACCGGTCGTCGCCGTGCGACGCAGGCGCTCCTCCGGCGTGGCAGGCCGCGACGGCCGGCCCGGGAGGACGACGACCGCCCCACCGACGACCCGAGGAGGGCCCCGTGCCCCCAGCCACCACCGGTCCGCCCGGACCGGACGTCCACCCGCCGGACGGCGCCCGCGCGCGCTCGCTCCCGGCGACCACCACGATCCTCGCGACCGGCGTCCTCGCCGCCCTCGCGCTCGCCGTGCCCGCGCAGGCGGCGCCGCCCGCCCCGTGCGGCGGCACCCCGCAGATCACCGACGCCCGCGGCGACGGCCACCACGCGAACACCGACGTCACGGCCGCCTGGCTGTCGGAGGACGCCGGCCGGCTGCAGGCCGTCGTCCAGGTCGCGCAGGGCGTCTGGGCGCCCGCCCACGACGACTCCGACGCGGCGGGCTTCGCGCTGCTGTTCCGGATCGGCGGCGCGGACCCGATCCGCTACGTCCGGGCCGAGGCGCTGCGCGACGGCACCCTGCGCTACGACCACGGCACGTGGACGAGCGCCGGCGGGTTCGCCTCCCAGGGCGCGACGACCGGCTCCGCGACGAGCGGCCCGGACGGCGCCGTGACGATCGACGTCCCCGCGGCCACCGGGGCGGTCGCCGGCGCACGCGTCACCGGGCCGTTCGCGCTGACCTACGACGGGATCACCGGTGCCGCCGCGCACTGGGTCGATCGCGCCCCCGGCGGCACGAGCCCGGACACGACCGAGACGGGAGCCGACGTCCTCGTCGGCTCCTGCACGCCCGGGGCGCCCGGACCCGGAGGCGATCCCGGCACGCCGGGCGGGACCGCCGGGCCGCCGGCGACCGCGGCGGTGGCCCTGACGGCGCCCTCCCGGATCACCGGGGAGCGCACGGTGAAGCTCACCGGCAAGGCGACGCCCGGCCGCGCCGGGGTCCCCGTCGCCGTGACGGTCACGCCGACGCGCGGCCGTGCGCGCACGGTCACCACGACGACGCGCGCCACCGGCGCCTGGGCGCTGCGCGTCCGGCTCGCCGAGACGAGCACCGTCCGGGCCGACGTCGAGGGCGTCGGGTCGCAGACGCGGACGGTCACCGTCCGCGCCCGCGTCCGGATCACCACCGTGACCCGGCGCAGCGGTCGGCGCGTCGTCGTGCGCGGCACCGTCTCGCCGCGGCTGCCCGGCCGCGTGCTCCTGCTCCCGGCCGACGACGTGCGTCCCGTGGCCACCGCCCGCCCTGCGACGGGCCGCTTCACCCTCCGCCTGCGGCGTCCCCCGCAGGGCCGCTACCAGGCCGTCTTCCTCCCGTCCGGCGAGCGCGCCGAGCGGGCCACCTCGAACACCCGAACGATCCGATGACCGCCATGACGCACCGCCGCACCCTGCTCGCCACCGCCGGCCTCCTCGGCCTCGGCGCCCTCGCCCTCCCGGCGGCGGCCGCCGCCCACCCGTCGGTCTACGAGACGAGCGCCCGCGTCGCCGTCACGCCGGCGACCGATCCGCCGACCTTCACCGACCAGGTCCGCTACGTCGTGGCGAACCACGGCTACACGTACGTGCTGCGCGAGAGCAACGGCACGACGACCGGGGGCGTCGTCAACTACGCGAAGGCCCCGAGCGCGCTGCGCAGCACCCCCGGCTACGACGTCCTGACCTACAGCACGCCGAGCGCGGTCACCGGCGCCCAGGCGCACGCGACCTGCGACGTCCCCGCGCTGACCGACCCGGCCGCGATCCGGGCCTGGCAGGGCACCGACCCCTTCTACGCCTACGTGCCGTTCCAACGGGGCAGCGCGGGCCTCGAGGACCACCCCGCCGACTGGCTGGCGGTCGTGCAGGCCCGCACCGGGGTCGACCTGACCCAGGTCGCCGACACGGACGCGGCCCGCGAGGCGGCGTGCGAGGCGCTGCCGGGCGCCACGGCCGGCTCCTACGTCCCGGCCGACGCCACCCAGACGACGATCGCCGCCTTCAACTCGGGTCTCGTCGCCGACACGATCGCCGCGACGGAGGGCCCGCTGAAGGCCCAGATCGCGACCTTCGAGCAGCGGGTCGCGGAGCTCGACGCGGCGCGCCGCGCGGCCGAGGCACGCGCGGCCGCGGCCGCGGCCCGGGCGCCGATCGCGAAGCCGATCGCGGCGACGCTCGCCGCCGCGACGGTCACGCCGACGCGCATCGCGACGCGCGGCCTGCCGGTGACCGTCACCGGTCCGGCCGGCCAGCACGTCCGCGTCCGCGCGACCGTCACGCGGGCCGTCGCGCGGAAGCTCCGGCTGCCGTCGACCGTCCTCGGCTCGAAGGCCGCCGTCCTCGGCGGCGCCGGCACCGCGACGGTGACGGTGAAGCCCGGCAGGGCCGCCGGCACGCGGCTGCGCAGGGCGACCACGAAGGTCCCCGTCCGCCTCGACGTCGTCACCGGCTCCGTCACCGCGACGGTCGCCCGCTGATCCCCCACCGACAGGAGCACCCCATGCGCACCACCACCCGCTGGTCGGCCGCCGCGCTGGCCACGATCGCGTCGCTCGCCCTCGCGACCGCCGCCCAGGCGCACACCGAGGTCGCGTCGACGAGCCCCCGGAGCGGCAGGACCGCCTCGACCGCGACCCGCTCGGTGACCGTGACGTTCACCGGGCAGATCCGGCGCGGCACGCTCTCCGTCACCCGCGCGGGCCGCAAGGTCTCGCGCGGGTCCGGCGGGGTCGACCCCCGCTCGGTGAAGCGCCTGCGCGTCGCGCTGGGCTCGCGGCTGAAGGCCGGGCGCTACGTCGCGCGCTGGTCGATCGTCGCCGCCGACGGCCACCGCCAGAGCGGCACGTTCCGCTTCCGGCTGGCGCGGCGATGAGCGGACGGACCCTCCGCCGGCTGCTGGTCGGGACGGCGAGCCTCGCGCTCGCCGTCCCGGCGGTCGCCGACGCCCACATCCAGGTCCGGCCGGCGACGGCCGCGCCCGACGACCCGGCCGAGTTCACCGTCCTCGTCCCGAGCGAGCGCGACGCGCACACGACGACGGTCGACCTGAAGCTCCCGCCGGGGCTGCTGCCGTTCGCCTACGGCGACGCGCCGGGCTGGAAGCGGCGCCTCGTCACCGCCCCGAACGGCGCCGTCGAGCGGATCGTCTGGACCGGCCGGCTCGCGACGGACGGGTACGCGACGCTCCGCTTCCTCGCGAGCACGCCCGAGCGGCCGACGACCCTCACCTGGAAGGCGCTCCAGCGCTACGACGACGGCACCGTCGCCCGCTGGATCGGCTCGCCCGACAGCGAGAGCCCCGCCCCGGTGACGCGCGTCCTGGCCGGCGCGGCACGGCAGAACGCGGGCGGTGAGGGGGAGGACGCGGACGCCGCGACGCCGACCGCGGCGCCCGCTGCCGCGCCCACCGCCGCCGCGGACGACGACGGCGGGGACGATCTCGCGCTGGTCCTCGCGATCGTCGCGCTCGTCGTCGCCCTCGGCGGGACCGCCCTCGCCCTCCGTCGTCGGAGCGCCTGAGCCGCCGTGCCCCGCCCCGTCCCGCCGTCGCCGCGCCGCCTCCTGCGGGCGCTGCTCCCGCTGCTCGTCGTCGCCCTGGCGCTCCCCGCGTCGGCATCGGCGCACGCCCAGCTCGAGGGCAGCGTCCCGGTCGGCGGCACCGTCGTCGCGCAGCCACCCGCGACGGTCGAGTTCCGCTTCAGCGAGCCGGTGCAGAGCACCGACGACGCGGTCCAGGTGCTCGCCCCGGACGGCGACCGGGTCGGCGCGGGCGCGCCGTTCCATCCCGATGGCGACCGGAAGCGCCTCGCCGTCCGGCTCGCCGGCGACCTGCCGCAGGGCAGCTACACCGCCACCTACCGCGTGACCTCGGCCGACGGGCACCCGATCGCCAACGGGATCGTCTTCTCGATCGGCCGGGCGTCGGCGACCGGCACGTCGGTCGCCGACGCGCTGAAGGGCGCCGAGTCGGGGCCGGTCACCCGCACGGCGTTCGCCGTCGTGCGCGCGCTGCAGTACCTCGCGATCGCGCTCGGCGTCGGGGCCCTGCTCGTCGTGCTGCTCGTGCTGCGACCGGTCGGCCTCGGCGGGGGCGGGCGCCGCGGCCGGCAGGTCGTCGTCGCGGGCGCGGTCGTCGGTGCCCTGAGCGCCGCCGCGGGAACGATCCTCCAGGGCGCGGAGATCGCCGGAACGTCGTTCTGGGGGGCGCTGTCACCCGGCACGATCGGCGACGCGCTCGGCACGCGGTTCGGCCTCGTGTGGGCGATCGCCGCGGGCGCCTGGGTGCTCGTCGGCGTCCTGTCGGGGCGCGTTCCCGCGCTGCGCGGGCCGGTCGTCGACCCGCCGGCCGTCGCGGACGAGGCGGCGTTCGCGACGTCGGCGTCGGGCGTGGCCGCCGCGGCGGTGCCCGCGTCCGCGGTGGTCCGGGCTCCGGCGGACTTCGTCGTCGACGCGCGCGCCGGGGGGCCCGGCGGTCGTCCTGCGGCGGTGGTCGTCGCGCTGGCCGGCGCCTGGATCCTGCTGCTGCCGAGCCTCGCCGGTCACGCCGCGACGATCTCGCCGCGCGGCGTCCTCTTCGCCTCCCTCCTGCTGCACGTCGTCGCGATGGCCGTCTGGGTCGGCGGCCTCGTGCTGCTGGCCGCCGCGGTGCCCGCGACGCTGCGCGACCTGCCGTCGGCGGCCCGCGCCGACCGGCTCGCGTCCGCGGCCGAGCGGTTCTCGCGGATCGCGATCTGGGCCGTGCTCGCCGTCGCGGTCAGCGGCGCCGTCCAGGGCTACGTGCTCGTCCGCGAGCCGTCGGCGCTGCTGGACACCGCGCACGGGCGGGCCGTGCTCATCAAGACGCTGCTGATCTGCGCGATCGCGGCCCTCGCCACGCGCAACCACCGCCGGACCGTTCCGGCCCTGCGCGCCGCGGCGCCCAGGCAGGCGTCCGTACCCGCGGCCGACGCCCCCGCGCTCGCCGACGCGCCGGCCGCGGCAACCGGCGGCACCACGACGGCCGGCGGCCGCGACGTGGCCGCCGGCGACGACGATCCGGCCGCGCCGGTCGTGGCCGGGCGCCTGCGCCGCCTCGTCCGCGCGGAGCTCGCGCTGCTGCTCGCGGTCTTCGCCGCGACCGGCGCGCTCTCCACCGAGCAGCCGGCGGTCGCGATCCCGCCCGGGCCCGTCACCGTCGAGCGCGACCTCGGCCCGCTGCGCGCCCGAGTCGAGATCGCGCCCGCGCGCGTCGGCACGAACCGCGTCCGGATCACGCTGCGCGACGCCGCCGGGCGCCCCTTCCCCGACGCGCGCAGCGTCGACCTGGCCGAGCGCCCGCCGGAGCGCGGCGCCGCCGCGCTGCAGCAGACCGCCAGCCCGACCGGCGCGCCGGGCGAGCTGGCCGTCGACGCGCTGCCCTTCCCGAGCCCCGGGCGCTGGAGCGTCGTGCTGACGGTCCGCGTGTCCGAGTTCGACCAGTACGACGCCCGCTTCGACCTCGAGGTCCGCCGATGAGCGACGCGACCTCCTCGCACCCGACCCGAAGGACCACGATGCCCTCCTCCGCCACCGCCCGCCGCGTCTCGACCACCGCCGCGTTCCTCGTCCTCGCCGCCGGCCTCGGCGCATGCGGCGACGACGCCGGCACGAGCGTCGAGGGCTCCGGCTCCGCGACGACGACCGCCGCGACCGGCGGCCACGACGGCCACGCGGGGTCGGGGCACGGGGGATCCGACACGACGGCGACGGGGGGCGACGCGCACGCGATGACGCGTTTGGGCGAGACCACCGCCGGCGACCGGAAGGTCGAGCTCGACGTCAGCGCCCCGGTGACGTTCGCCGTCTCCGAGGGCGAGCGGTTCGTCCGCCATGCGCCGCGCAAGGGCGAGAACGCGCACGTCATGCTCGTGCTGACCGACGCCCAGAGCGGGGACCGGCTGCCGGACGCGTCGATCACCCTGCGGATCGTCGACGCCGCCGGCAAGGTCGTCGCGTCCGGACCGCAGTACCCGATGACCGGGCTGGGGATGGGCATCCACTACGGCGACAACGTCGCGATCCCGAAGGCCGGGAAGTACGTGGCGCAGCTCGTGATCGGCCCGCCGCGGATCGGGCGCCACAGCGACGTCGTCGACCGCTGGAACGAGACGGTGCGGGCGAGCATCCCGTTCACGTGGAAGGGCAGCGCGCGTTGACCCGCGGACCCGACGCCGCGCGGCGCCCCCGGACTGGCCTGACGCGCCGCCGGCTCCTGCTCGGCGGCGGCGCGGCCGGCGTCGCGGGCGCGGGGGCGGCCGCGGCCGCGCTGACCGGCGGCGACGACGCCTCGCCGGTCGCGCTGCCGCCGCTGTCCGCCGGCGAGCCGCGCCAGCACGCGTGGGACGCGACGCTGCGGCGCGACGCGCACGACAACGTCCTGGCGCCCCGGTTCCACCGGCTCCTGCTCTGCGACCTCGTCGCCGACCCGACGCCCGCGCGGGCCCGGGCCGCCGAGGCGGGGCTGCGCCGGCTCGAGCGCGCGCTGCCGCGGAGCGCCGCGGGCGTGCTCGTCGTCGTCGGCTGGGGCCCGGCGTGGTTCCGCCGGATCGGCGTCGCGTCGCCGGTGCCGAGGGCGCGGGCGCTGAGCCCGACGGAGGCCCCGGCGATCGACGACCCCGTCGCGATCGTCCACCTGGCCGCCGATGACGAGGCGCGGCTGGACCGCGTCGAGCGCGCGCTGCTGCACGGCGGGACGCTGCGCGGGGCGCGCGGGTCGGTGTCCCTCACGGACCTGCTGCGGGTCCGCGCCCGCCGCACCGGCTTCGTCGGCGCGGGGCTGCCGCGGGCCCGCCAGCGCGACGTCGTCGGCCTCCCGGGCGACCGCGCCATCGACCGGGACGCGCCGCTGTACATGGGCTTCCAGTCCGGCCTGCGCCGCAACCAGGCGACGGAGGACGACGTGACGATCGCCGAGGGCCCGTGGCGCGGCGGCACGACGATGCACGTCTCCACGATCGAGCTGACGCTCGACACCTGGTACCACGGGGTCGACCAGGCCGGGCGGGTGCGGCGGATGTTCGCCGCCGACGCCACGCCGCAGGACCTGGAGCGGCGCCCGGACGGGATCGCGAACCCCGTCCGCGACCTGCGGGACGTCGCCCGCCGCCGGGGCGTCGTCGGGCACGCGGAGTCGATGGCGTCGGTCCGCCGCGACGACCGGCCGATCATCCTGCGGCGCGACTTCGACAGCCGGGACGGCGACGCGGCGCAGGTGCACTTCGTCGCCCTGCAGCGGTCGATCGAGGACTTCGAGCGCACGCGCCGGGCGATGAACGCCGCCCGCGCGATCGACGCCTCGGCCGGCGTGGGCGCCCAGGTCAACAACGGGATCAACGAGTGGCTCAACGTGACCGCCCGCGGCAACTACCTCGTCCCGCCGCGCGCGCGACGCACGTGCCCGGGCCTGCCGGGGTGGTCGGCGTGACCGCCCCGCGTGTCCCGCGAGCGACGCCCCTCCAAGGGCCTCCCCGGGCGGTCCCCCCGAGCGGGTGCCCCGCCCGCAGCGCCGCCCCCTTCGGGGAGACCCGTGCGCGCGGGGGGTCCCCCGTCGCTGCCGCCGGGGTCCGTCGCCACCGGACGGGGAGCGCGGCGGCGGTCCTGGCGGCGCTCTGCCTGCTGCTCGCGTGGCCCGCGGGCGTGGTCGCCCACGGCGGGACGTTGCTGGGCAGCGCCGTGACGGGCCCGTACCGGACCCAGCTCACCGGCCAGCTGCTCCCGGACGGGGCCCCGGGCGGCGGTCGGGCCTTCGACCTCACCGCCTACGTCACCGACGCGGCGTCGGGCGCCGACGCGACCGTCGACGTCCGCACGACGATCTGGCTCGACGGCCGCCCCGTCCGCGGCACGGTCCACCGGATCGCCGGCGGCTACGAGGCGGTCGTCCCCGTCCCCGACGGCGCGACGATCGGCCGCCAGCGGATCGTCGTCGACGTCTCCGGCGCCCGCGGCAGCGGCCGGCTGGAGATCGCCCCGATCGAGGACGGCGGCCCGCCGGCGGCGCTCCTCGCGATCACCGCCGTCGCGCTCGCCGCCCTCGTGGCGCTGGCGGTCGTCGCGCGTCGCCGGCGGCTCCCGGCCGACGAGGACCCGGACGACCGCGCGTAGGCCCCGGGCCGCCGAGGTCGGCCGCGCGTCGTCCCCCGACCCGTCGCTTCCGGTGGCCGACGGGTCGCGGTGCTGCCGCGCCGCGCCGGGGCTCGCGATCGGCCTCGTCGGGGCCGGGCGCAGGGAGCTTCCACCGGTGCGGCCTCGGTCTCCGGGGTCCGGCGCCCACCGCTCCTGAGAGACAGGCGGTGGCGTCATGCCGCACCCGGGTTCCGGGGCTCGCCGCACAGGGTTCCCGACCCTTCCGGCGGCGCTTGCGGACGGCGTCGGCCTCCGGACCCCGACGCACACGGCTTCCGTGCCCCAGGGGGTGCGTGCGTCCCGCCCCGACTCGTGGGGCTGGACGCACGTCGCTCCCGTGACGTCGGGTGGTCCGTGCGGCCGTCCCCGGTCCGACCGGCACGCCGGACCGACCCGGCGACGGTCCGCGACGCCGCGCCCGGAGGAGCGGATCAGGCTGGCGCGGGCAACGGCTCGCGCCGGTCGCGCCGGCTGCGCAGCAGCCCGCGCGGGCCGAGCAGGTACGCCAGGACGAACTGCAGGGTCAGGACGACGACGATCGCCCCGCCGGTCGACGCGTCGGCGTAGTAGCTCGCGTAGACGCCGACGACGCAGGCGGCGGCGCTGCCCGCCGCGGCGATGAGCAGCATCCGGTCGAACCGGTCCGTCAGCAGGTAGGCCGTGGCGCCCGGGGTGATGAGCATCGCCACGACGAGGACGATGCCCACGGCTTGGAGGGCGACGATCACCGTCAGCGCGAGCGCGCCGAGCAGCAGCGCCTCGAGCCGGCGCGGCGACAGGCCGATCGCGTGGGCGTGCGTCGGGTCGAAGGCGTAGAGGACGAGGTCCTTGCGGCGGTGGAGCAGCGCGCCGAGCGCCACGATCCCGATCCCGACCGCCTGCGCGATGTCGCCGTCGCTGACGCCGAGGACGTTGCCGAAGAGGATGTGGAAGAGGTCGATCTCCGACGGGATGACGCTCACGAGCACGAGCCCGAGCGCGAACAGGCCGGTGAAGACGATGCCGATCGCGGCGTCCTCCTTCACCCGGCTCGTCCGGTTCAGCCCGCCGATCAGCGCGACCGCGCCGGCGCCGAAGACGAACGCGCCGATCGCGAACGGCGCACCGGCGACGTAGCTCAGCACCACCCCGGGCAGCACGGCGTGGGAGACGGCGTCGCCCATGAGCGACCAGCCCAGCAGGGTGAGCCAGCACGAGAGGACCGCGCAGACGAGGCCGCAGGCGAGCGCGACGACCAACGCCCGCTGCATGAAGGCGTACTCGAGCGGGTCGATCAGCCAGTTGATGACGTCGCTCATCGGGCGCCTCCGGGCGTGTTCGGGGTCGGTGCGGGACCGGCGAGGCGGCTCATGCCGCGAGCTCCTCGGGACGCAGGGCCTCGGCCGGCACGAAGCCGCCGAAGGCCTCCGCCAGCGGGCCGGGGCGCAGGGTGTCGGCCGGCGCGCCCTGGGCGACGATCCGGCGGTTCAGCAGGGCGACGCGGTCGCACAGCGCGGGCACGGCGACGAGGTCGTGGGTCGACACGAGGACCGTGCGCCCCTCGGCGGCGAGGGCGCGCAGCAGCGCGGTGATCGTCGCCTCGCTGCGCTTGTCGACGCCGCCGAACGGCTCGTCGAGCAGCAGCAGCTCGGCGCCTTGCGCCAGGCCGCGGGCGACGAACGCGCGCTTGCGCTGACCTCCCGAGAGCGCCCCGATCTGCCGGTCGGCGAGGTCGGTCAGCTCGACGCGCTCGAGCGCCTGCTCGACGACGTCGCGATCCTCGGGGCGCAGCCGCCGCTGCATCCCCAGGCGTCCGTAGCGGCCCATCGCGACGACCTCGCGCACCGACACGGGGAACTGCCAGTCGACGTCCTCGCTCTGCGGGGCGTAGGCGACGCGGGCGCGCCGGCGCGCGTCGGCCGAGGTGCCGCCGAACAGCGCGACGGTCCCCGAGGTCGGCTTCACGAGCCCCATCAGCGCCTTGAAGAGCGTCGACTTGCCGGACCCGTTCATGCCGATGAGGCCGTGGACGAGACCCGGCTCGATCTCGAGGTCGACGCCCTCCAGCGCCGACGTGCGGCCGTAGCGGACGTGCAGCCCCTCGACGCGGACGGCGGGGACGATGGTGCTCATCGGAGCCTCCTGGTGGGTGCGGGACGGGGCGCCTGCGGCGTCGGGTCGGGATCGATCGGCCTCGCCCGAGGGACCGCGCGAGCGCCCTGGTGCAGCTCGGCCGCGCTCATCGGCGTGCGTCGCGGTCGGGGGCGAGGCCGGCGGCGATCGTCTCGGCGTCGTGGCGCAGCAGGTCGAGGTACGTCGGGACCGGGCCGTCGGGACCGGTGAGCGAGTCGACGTAGAGCGTCCCGGCGAGCCGCGATCCGCCCTCGCGGGCGACCTGCTCCATGCCCTCGGGGCTCTGGGTCGACTCGCAGAAGACGCCCGGGACCTTCGAGCGGCGGACGGTGCGGATCGTGCGCGCGATCTGCTGGGGCGTCGACTGGCGCTCCGCGTTCACCGGCCAGATGTACGCCTCGCGCAGGCCGAGGTCGCGGGCCATGTACGAGAACGCGCCCTCGCAGGTGACGAGCAGGCGCTGATCCGCGGGCACGCGCGCGAGCGCGGTCTTCACGCGGTCGCCGACCGCGCGGATCCGGGCGACGTAGCGCGCGGCGTTGCGGCGGTAGGCGGTCGCCCCGGCGGGGTCGAGCTCGGTCAGCGCGCGGCGGATGTTGTCGACGTAGATCGCGGCGTTGTCGATCGACGTCCACGCGTGCGGGTTCGGCTTGCCCGCGTACTCGTCGCTGGCGATGTTGATCGGCTCGATGCCCTCGCTGACGGTGACGCTCCGGGTCCGGGCGGGGCCGATGAACTGCTCGAACCAGCGCTCGAGGTTCAGCCCGTTCTCGAGCACGAGGTCGGCACCGGCGGCCTTGCGCAGGTCGCGCGGCGTCGGCTCGTAGCCGTGGATCTCGGCGCCGGGGCGCGTCAGCGACTCGACCTGGACGCGGTCGCCCGCGACCTCGCGGGTCATGTCGGCGATGACGGTGAAGGTCGTGAGGACCTTCAGCTCGCCGTCGTCGCGCGGGTCGCCGCAGCCGCTGACGACCAGCCCGGCCGCGAGCAGCCCGGCGAGCGCCACGGCCCGTGAACGAGCCCCTCGCGTCCGAAGTTGAAGCACGCCAAAAAATCTATCAGGCCGCCAAACTCTGAGTCTCACCGTGCGTCAACGCGTGCCGCGCACCGCCGCGCCGGCGGCCCGACGCTGCCCACCCGGCCCCGCGGACCGCAGCTGCGCGTCGCGCGGGGCGGGTGTGCGCCCGGCGTCGCGCGGCCGCGCACGACGCAGGGCGGCGCGGGTCGAGCCGGGCGCGGCGGAGGCCGTCGCGCGCCGCCTCAGCGGGCGTCGAGCGTCGCGCGCAGCGCGTCGTCGAGCACGCGGTAGGCGCGGTCGACGTCGATGATCCCGGCGAGCAGCGAGGGCGCCAGGCCGTCGATCACGGTGGTGAGGAAGAGGGACGCACGCCCGGGCTGCACCCGGCCGTCGATCGACCCGTCCGCCCGACCGGCGTCGACGAGTCGCGCGGCATGCTCGATCCAGGCCTGCTGCCGCGCGCGGACCGCCGCGTGCACGCCCGGCGAGAACGTCGCGTGGGTCCAGAGCTGGTGCCAGAGCTCGAGCCCGTCGCCGGGGCGCTCGTCGGCGGCGATACAGCCGCGGAGGAAGGCCTCGAGTCGCTGACGCCCGCTGCCGGCGCCGTCCGCGGCGGCGTCCAGCGCCTCGAGGGATCGCTCGTCGGCGCGCACGAACGCCTCGAGGATCAGCTCCTCGCGCGAGCGGAAGTGGGTGGAGACGAGCGGCTGCGAGACCCCCGCCTCGTCGGCGACGTCGCGTATGCGGAACGCGTGCAGGCCGCGCGCGACGATCACCCGGGCGGCGGCGTCCAGGATCTCGGCGCGCCGCTCCGCGTGGCTCAGGCGTTGTCGACCGGACTCTGGCACCGGCGGAGTATGGACCGGCGCGCGGCCCTTGACGACCCCTGCAGGAGATCTCACCCCCCGCTCACCCGATCGGCCTCCGCCGACCGGGGGAGCCGCCGGGCGATCGTGGGTACCGTGAGCCGAGGATGGCCGACGCGAAGGACCCCTCGAACGCCGCGATCGCCGACCTGCTCGACGAGCTCGGCGACCTCTACGAGCTCGACGGGGCGGTCGTGCACCGCGTGCTCGCCTACCGCAACGGGGCGAAGGCGGTCCGCGAGGCGCCGCGCGCCGTCGCCGCGATGGTCCGCGCCGGCACGGTGACCGAGCTGCCCGGGATCGGCGCGACCCTCGAGGAGAAGCTCCAGGCGCTGCTGACGACCGGCAGCATCCCGGCGCTCGAGAAGCTCCGCGGCAAGCTCCCGGCCGGGCTGCTGCAGATCACGCGCCTGCCGGGCCTGGGGCCGAAGCGCGCCCGCAAGCTCCACGACGCGCTCGGCGTCGACGGCCCGGTGGCGCTGCGCGACGCGATCGCCGCGCACCGGGTCCGCGAGCTGCCCGGCTTCGGCGCGAAGAGCGAGGAGCGGCTGCTCGCCGCCCTCGACGCCGCCGGCGACGACCTCGCGGGACCGGAGCGACACCGACTGGACCGCGCGCTGCAGGTCGGCGAGGCGCTCGTCGCCGCGCTGCGCGAGGTGCCGGGCGTGGACCGGGTCGAGCTGGCCGGCTCGGCGCGCCGCCGCGCGGACACGGTGAAGGACCTCGACGTCATCGCCACCGCGGAGGACCCGGCGGCGCTGCTGGCGGCGTTCCGCTCCTCCGACCTCATCGCGGACGTCGAGCGCGGGGGCGAGGCCGGCGCCCACGGCACGACCCAGACCGGCATCGGCGTCGACCTGCGCGTCGTGGCGCCCGACCAGTTCGGCAACCTCCTGCAGCACTTCACCGGCTCGAAGGCCCACAACGTGGCGATCCGCGAGGCGGCGGTGAAGCGCGGGCTGCACGTCTCGGAGTACGGAATCCTCGACGACGCGACCGGGGAGAGCGAGCGGTTCGCGCGCGAGGAGGACGTCTACGCGCGGCTCGGGCTGCCGTGGATCCCGCCCGAGCTGCGGGAGGATCGCGGCGAGCTGCGGCTCACGGAGGTGCCGCGGCTCGTCGAGCCCGGTGATCTGCGCGGCGACCTCCACATGCACACCACCGCCAGCGACGGCACGGCGAGCGTGCGCGAGATGGCGCTCGCCGCGCGCGACCGCGGCCTGGAGTACGTCGCGATCACCGACCACTCGGCGAGCCACGGCTTCGGCAACGCCGTCTCGGCCGACCGCCTGCGCGAGCTCATCGCCGAGGTCCGCGCGGTCGACGACGAGCTCGACGGCATCACCGTGCTCGCCGGCAGCGAGGTGAACATCGGGACCGACGGCGCGCTCGACTACCCCGACGAGCTGCTCGTCGAGCTCGACTGGGTCGTCGCATCCGTGCACACCGCCTTCACGAGCGACCCGACCCGCCGGATCGTCGCGGCGTGCGAGCACCCGCTCGTCGACGTCATCGGCCACCCGACGGGACGCAAGCTCGGCCAGCGCACCGGGTACGAGCTCGATCTCGACCGCGTCGTCGAGGCGGCGCGCGGCTCCGGCACGTTCCTCGAGATCAACGGCTCGCCGGCCCGGCGCGATCTGCACGACGTCCACGCGCGCGCGGCGCGCGACGCCGGCGTCCTGCTCTGCATCGACTCCGACGCGCACCGCACCGAGACGCTGGAGAACACGCTCTGGGGGGTGATGACCGCCCGGCGCGCGTGGCTCACGGCGCAGGACGTCGCGAACACCCGCCCGTGGCCGGAGCTCCGCGCGCTGCGCAAGGGCGGCCGCTGAGTCTGATCAGCCGGCCGACGACGACGGGTCGGCGGGCGGGAGGTGCCCCTGGGCCCGGGCGACCGCGACGGCCTCGGCCCGCGTGCGCACCCCGAGCCGGCGGTACAGGCGCCAGACGTGCGTCTTCACGGTGTTGCGGCTGAGGAACAGCTCGCCGCCGATCTCGCTCAGCGTCAGGTCGGTCCCGAGCAGGACGAGCACCCGCCGCTCGGCGTCGGTCGGCGCGGAGCCGCGGAGCTCGTCGAGGACCTCGTGCGTCCCGGCGGCGCGCGCCGCCGCGCGGGTGACCTCGGAGAGCAGCGCCTGAGCGCGCACGAGCAGGGCGGTCGCGCGCGCCGGCTCGCCCGTCCGCAGCGCGTCGCGCGCGTCCTCGAGGAGCGCCGTCGCCCGGTCGTAGCCCGGCGCGATCGGCCCGGGGGCCGCCGGCGCGGTCGGCCGGTCGAGCACCGTGCCCGAGGGGCTCGACGCCGACGGCCGCGCGTCCCGTCGGCGTCCGCTGGCCGGCGCGACGCGCGACCGGGGCGGTCCCGGTGCGCGGCGGTGGTGGACGACGGGTGGGACGCTGGGCATCGGGGAGACGGCTCGGGACTCGCCGTCGACGCAGCCTCCCGCCGCGACCGCGCCCGGTCGGGGTAACGAGCAGCGCCCGCGCACGAAACCGCGTTCCACGGGTCCCCGCCCACCGGGGCACTCTGGGAGACTCGGGACGACCCGCGTGCGCGTGCCGCCCGACCCACTCCCGGGGGAGCCGCTGCTCCCCGAGCCGGACGACGCGGCGCGCGAGACGCTCGGCCGGGTCGTCGCCGGCCTGCGCGAGCAGGCGCACGAGCACGGGAACCGCCTGCATGGGGTGGCGGGGCTGCTCGCGCTGGACGACGTCGCGGCGGCGCGCCGGGCGCTGGAGGAGCAGGCGCGCGAGCAGCACGAGCGCTTCGAGGCGATCACGTCCCGCGTGGCCGTGCCCGAGCTCGTGGGCGTCCTCGTGGCGACGAGCGTCGTGGCGGCGCGCCGCGGGATCCGCGTGACGCTCGAGGACGCCGTGGCGCTCGACGCGCTGCCCGACGGGCTCGACGCGCTGGCCGTCGCCACGGTCCTCGGCCGGCTCGTCGACGACGCGTGCGCGGCGGTCGCGTCCCTGGCCGAGGACCGGCGGTGGGTGCGGGTCGGCGTCGCGGTCGCCGACGACGCCGTCCGGCTCGTGGTCGTCGACGGGCGCCTGCCCGACCCCGCGCTCCGGCGCCGCTGGACGACCGACCGCCGGCGCCGCGGCCGTGGCGCGACCGTCCGCGTGCAGCACGACGTCGAGCCCAGCGCCACGACGACGACGGCCCTGGTGCGCCGATGACGGAGCCGTGGCGGACGCTCATCGTCGAGGACGACCCCGTCGTGGCCGACGTCCAGCGGCGGCTCGTGGACCGCAGCGCCGGCTTCGCGACGGTCGGCATCGCCCCGACGACGGCGGACGCCCGCAGGCTGCTCGCGCTGAAGCGGCCGCAGCTCGTCCTCCTGGACCTCGGCCTGCCCGACGGCGACGGCCTCGAGCTCCTGCGCGCGATGCGGCGCGCCGATCGGCCGGTCGAGGTCGTCGCGATCACCGCTGCCCGCGACCGCGCGACCGTGCGCGACTGCATGCACCTCGGCGTCGTCGACTACCTCGTGAAGCCCTTCGCGCCCGAGCGGCTGCAGGAGGCGCTCGTGCGGTTCCGCGACCGGATGGTCACGCTCCGCGCGACGGAGCTCGACCAGGACGGGATCGATGCGGTCGCCGGCACTCGGGGCATACCCGACCTCCTGCCGCGGGACCTCTCCGGGGACACGCTCGACGAGGTCCGCGGCCTGCTGCGGGGCCTGGCCCCGGAGGAGGCGCTCACCGCCGGTGACGTGGCCGCGGCGCTCGGACTGCACCGCGTCACGGCGCGGCGGTACCTCGAGTACCTCGTGACGCTCCAGGAGGTCGACGCGGAGGCGCTCGCCGTCGGCCCGGGGCGCCCGCGCAAGACGTACCGCCTGCGGGACCTCCCGGGCGCGGGCGGCGCCCCCGCCTGAGTCCGGCTGCGGTCCGGAGCACCTCGCGAGCAGGCCCGGGGTTCGACCTTCACGGCGCGGCCGTCCTTCGGGGAGGCGTTCCGCGTTGCGCGATCCGGAGCCGATGGCTCGGGATGCGGCCCGCCGTCGCTGTGGAGGCCTCGCCGGGCGCCCATGGCCCGGGAGGCCCGGCCCGTCTCCGGCGCCGTACCGCGCGCGGCTCCGGAGTACGGTTCGGGCATGAGCGATCCCGTCACCCTCGCCGTCGACGCGGGGGTCGCCCGCCTGACCCTCGCCCGCCCGGAGACCGGCAACGCGATCGACCCGCCGCTCGCCGCGTCGCTGCGCGCGCACGCCGAGGCCCTCGGTGACCGCGACGACGTCCGCGCCGTCCTGCTCACCGGCGAGGGCAAGCGCTTCTGCGTCGGCGGCGACCTCGGGTACTTCGTCGGAGCCGAGGACGTCGGCGCCGCGCTCCACGCGCTGGCGACCGAGCTGCACCAGGCGATCCTCGCGCTCCAGGCGCTCGACGCGCCGCTCGTCGTCGCGGTCCAGGGCGCGGCGGCCGGCGCGGGCCTGAGCCTCGTCGCGGGCGCCGACCTCGCGGTCGCCGGCCAGGGCGCGAAGCTCGCGATGGCCTACACCGCCGCCGGCCTCTCGCCGGACGGCGGCGCGACGTGGTTCCTGCCGCGGATCATCGGGACCCGTCGCACCGCCGAGCTCGCGCTGACGAACCGGCCGCTGAGCGCCGCGGAGGCGCTCGAGATCGGCCTGCTGACCCGCGTCGTCCCCGACGACGAGGTCGGCGCCGCCGGCGAGGAGCTGGCGACGCGGATCGCCGCCGGCCCGACCGCCGCGCTGGGCACCGTCAAGCGCCTGCTCGCGCGCTCGAGCGCGAACGACCTGGCGACGCACCTCGCCGCGGAGGCCGACGGCATCGCGGCCGCGGCCGCCGGCCCCGACGGGCGCGAGGGCGTCGCGGCGTTCCTCGAGAAGCGCCGCCCGGCCTTCACCGGCCGCCGCGACTGACCCGGGCGCATCCCGTCGCGGCGCGGGATGGTCGCGGTGCGGTTCGGGCACCTTCCCGGTCCGGCCGGGTGGTCGCCGCCGGGGCGCCCGTGACGCCCTGTCGGAGCGTCGCTACGCTTCGCGCCCTGGCCGCCTGGCCAGGATCGCGACCGGCGCCGCGCGACCGCGACGACGGGCCCCACGGACCGAGGATCAGACGTGAGCACCGACGCCCCCACGAACGCCCCGCTGGCCGGGGTCCGGATCATCGAGCTGGCCGGCATCGGCCCCGGCCCCTTCGCGGGCATGATGCTCGCCGACATGGGCGCGGAGGTCATCCGCATCGACCGTCCGGGTGGCAACCCGCTGGGCGAGTTCGGGCACAGCGCCATGTTCCGCAGCCGCCGGTCGATCGCCGTCGACCTGAAGAAGCCCGAGGGCGTCGAGACGATCCTCCGCCTCTGCGAGGGTGCCGACGCGATCTACGAGGGCTACCGCCCCGGCGTCGCGGAGCGCCTCGGCGTCGGCCCGGAGCAGTGCCAGGGCCGCAACCCGAAGCTCGTCTACGGCCGCATGACCGGCTGGGGCCAGGACGGCCCGTGGGCGCAGCGCGCCGGCCACGACATCAACTACATCGCGCTGACCGGCGCGCTGCACGCGATCGGCCGTCGCGGCGAGGGGCCCGTCGTCCCGCTGAACCTCGTCGGCGACTTCGGCGGGGGCGGCATGCTCCTGGCCTACGGCCTCGTGTGCGGGATCCTGCAGGCGCGCGTCAGCGGCAAGGGCCAGGTCGTCGACGCGGCGATGGTCGACGGTGCGGGTGCGCTCATGGCGATGTTCCACTCGCTTCGCGCGATCGGCGCCTTCTCGCCCGAGCGCGGGACCGGCATGCTCGACGGCGGCGCGCACTTCTACGACGTGTTCCGCACGAAGGACGACCGCTGGGTCTCGATCGGGGCGATCGAGCCCCAGTTCTACGCCGAGCTCTGCGACCGCCTCGAGCTCGACGACGACCTGCGCCAGAACGAGATGACCGCCGACCGCTGGCCGGAGCTCAAGGAGAAGGTCGCGGCCGTCGTGGCGACCCACACCCGCGACGAGCTCGACGCGATCTTCGCGGGGTCCGACGCCTGCTACGCCCCGGTGCTGGAGCTCGGCGAGGTCCACGAGCACGAGCACATGGCCGCGCGCGGGGCGCTCGTCGAGGTGAACGGCGAGCGCCAGCCCGCGCCCGCCCCGCGCTTCGACGGCGCGCCTCCGACGGTGCCCACGCCGATCGCCAAGCCCGGGACGCACACCCGCGACACGCTGCTCGACGCCGGGTTCAGCGCCGCGGAGGTCGACGCGCTGCGCGACGCCGGCGCGGTGACGCAGCTGGAGCCGGCGACGGCCTGACCCGTGGCACGGGCGTTCGATCGCTGGGCGTCGCTGGACCCGCTGGGCGTCATGCCGCGCGTCGTGCGCGCCGCGCGCGTGGTGCCGGGCGTCGAGCTCGCCGAGCGCGGGCTCGACGAGCTCGAGCGCCGCGCGCTGCTCGGCCTGCGCCGCCGGCTCGACCAGATCGCGCTGCCGGCCCCGACCGCCACCGCGCCGGAGCGCCGCGCCGAGGCTCCGCCCGCCCCGGACCCGGCGCCCGCTCGCGCGTCCGTCGTCCCGCCGCCGACGGGCGACGAGCTCGTCCGCTCCCGCCTGGACGAGCTGCTCGAGCACGCCGTCAACGACTCGACCGCGCAGAGCCGCGACCAGCTGCACGCCGCGATCGTGCGGGCGCTCGTGCCCGACGAGGCGCGGATCCTCTCGGCGCTCGCGGGCGGTCGCCGGTTCGCGCTGCTCCACGTCGCCGAGCCGAGCGGCCGGATCGTGCTCGAGAACGCGTCGTCGGTCGGGCGCGCCGCCGGCGTCGCGCTCGTCGACCGCGTGCCGCTCTACGTGACGCGGTTGCGGAACATGGACCTCGTCGTCGAGGGCCCCGAGGACCTCGCGCTGAAGGACGACTACCCGGTGATCCTCACCGAGGCGCCCGTCCAGGAGGCGCGGCGACGGGCGGCCGGTCGTCGCCCGGCGAAGATCCTCCGGCGCACGCTCGCGATCTCGCCGCTCGGGCGCGAGATCTGGCAGGCCGGGCGATGAGCGCCCTGCCGCTGGCCGTCTTCGATCACCCCTTCTGGGTCTACGTGGCCCTCCCGCTGATGGGCGCGCTCGTCGGCTGGGGGACGAAGATCGTCGCGCGGGAGATGATGTTCCGGCCGCTCGAGTTCCGCGGCCTGCGGGACCCGTGGCTCGGCTGGCAGGGGCAGGTCCCGCGGCGCGCGTCGAAGATGGCGGCGATCGCGACCGAGACGCTCGTCGGGAAGATCTTCACCGCGCGCGACCTCATCGACCAGGTCGACGCCGACGACCTGGCCCGGCAGCTCGAGGGCCCGCTGAACGAGGCCGTCGACGAGATCGTCCGCGAGGTCGTCGAGTCCTACCGCCCGGGCGCGTGGGACGCGCTGCCCCCCGCCGTGCGCCAGGCGACGCTGACCCGCGCCCACGGCCAGGCGAAGAGGCCCAGGTAGCGCTTGGGCTTCTGCGGCGAGAAGATCATACACGAAGGAGCGCAATGCCTTCGGGCAGTCCGTCGCGTCCTTTCAGGCGTCAAGGTTCGCCCTTGCGGAGATGGCCACGGAGGTGGAGATCGCGACCCATTACTGCGACCAGGCGGTCCTTGCCCTCAACCACGGGACGCTCACGCCGGTCGACGCCGCGATGGCGAAGTGGTGGACAACAGAACTTCAAGGTCGCGTCGTCGACCGTTGCCTGCAGCTGCACGGAGGGTACGGCTACATGTTGGAGTACCCGATCGCGCGGTTCTACACCGATTCGCGCATCTCGCGGATCTACGGCGGTACGACCGAGATCATGAAGGAGATCGTCGGTCGAGACATCGTCGGCCGCGAGCTTCGGGCGCTCTGAGGCCAGCGAGCGGATCTCGAACCACCGAACCGCATGGTGCGCAGAACGCAAGGGACGCGCGCGAGCAGTCCGACCAGTCCTGCTCGTTCGGACGTTCACGACCTGGGGAGCCAAGAGAGATACAACGAACGGTGGCGTCCGCCCGTGGATGACCGGCCTGCCAGGGCCCGCGCGATGCGCGAGTGCCTGCGTCCGGCCACCTACGCCGAGATCGCCGCAGCGATCGGTGTGTCGGAGACCACCGCGCACCGATGGGCCGTCGCGCCGGTCACGCCATCGACGCGTCAACCGCGCCGCGTACTGATGTGCGCCCGGTGCGCCGGTCCCGGATCGAGGGTCTATGTCCGTTGTCGCCTCTGCCGGTCGGTCCTCCGGCACGCGGCGAGCGCGCGCAGGATTACGGCCCTGATCGCCGACGGTACCGAGCCGCGCGCTGCCGCGCTGCGTCGGGCCGACCGTGGGCTCGGCGAGATCAAGGTCGAGCTCCTTCTCCGGCAGATGCGCGCGACGGGCGTGCTGCCCGCTGGCCGCACCGGCCCACGAGACCTCGCGCACCCGACGATCGTCCGGGCACTCGTCGAGGGCCGCCGTCCGAACACCGACGGAACGACGGCGGCGCAGCGCGAGGCCGCCACCATGGCCGCCGGCTGCATCCTCGCCGCGCGGGACTGATTTCGAGCGGCCCGACAGCACGGGCACGGACCGCCTTTCAGGCATAACACGGACCGAACCGTGACAGACCGTTGACAGTGCGTAGAATCGCGCCTCGTCGTGCGGAGGTTCGTCACACGAATCGTCCACAGTGCGCCCGGTGCCGGGTGCCGCGAGTAGGAGAATCATGGTCGTCCAACCCCCTAGCGCGGCACCTAAGCCGCCGTCGAGCCCGTCCGCGCCACCCTTCGGCAGCCTGCGGCGCCCGGTCCCGAGCTCGTGACGAGTGCAGGTGCGGTACTCCGCGCTCCGATCGCGCGGCTGGGCCTCGCGGTGCTCGTGATCGCGGTCGTCGTCGTGGTGCTGGTGACGTCCAAGGGGTCGGGGGAGTATCGGGTGGTGATGGTGGTGCCTGATGCGGGGCAGATGGTGTCGGGCAACCTCGTCAAGGTCGGTGGTGCGTCGATCGGGACGGTGTCGAAGGTGCAGTTGGCCGATGACGGTCAGGCGGAGATCGTGCTGAAGATCACCGACGATGCGTACAAGCCGTTGCATCAGGGGACGCAGGCGATCATTCGCAACAGCTCGTTGTCGAGCATCGCCAACCGCTTTGTGTCGTTGGAGGTCGGGCCGCAGAGCGCGGCGACGATCGCCGACGGTGGCCGGATCGAGGCGCAGGACACGCGCGCGGCGACGGACATCGATCAGGTCCTGACGCTGTTTGCGGCGCAGGGGCAGCGGGGTCTGCAGACGTTGATCCGTGGGGGCGCGAAGGCGTTCTCGGGGCTCGGTCCGCAGACGCGCGAGTTGATCTCGACGCTCAGTCCGGCGTTGGCGCAGACGGCCAAGACCGTCGAGCAGGTCAGCTCCGACGATGCGGATCTCGAGCGGTTCGTCGTCAAGGGGTCCGCGCTGGCGTCGGTGTTCGCGGCACAGCGTGGTGATCTCGAGCAGGGGCTCGTCGCGACGGCCGGCACCGTCCGGGCGGCGTCGGCGGAGCGCCGCGCGCTGAGCGACGCGCTGCGGCGGACCCCGGAAACCTTGCGGCAGGCAAGGACCACGCTGGCGGACGCGCGAGGGCTATTGCAGGACACAGGCCCGGTCGTGCGTGACGCGCGGCCCGTCGCTTCGCGGCTGGCCAGGACGCTGCGGCTGGTGCGGCCGTTCGCCGCGGAGACCCGTCCGTTGCTGAGCGACGTCAAGGGCACGTTGCCGGTCCTGAACGAGAGCCTGCGGCGCCTGCCGCCGTTGGAGCGCTCCGCCGATCCGGCGTTGCGCGACACGGCCCGGGCGTTGCGCTCCGCGGACGGAATCGTCGATGAGGCGCTGCCGTACGTGCCCGATGTGGTGTCCGGCCTGTTGACGTCGTTCGGTGGCAGGGCTTCCGGTCTCTACGACGCCAACGGCCACTCCACCCGCGTAGCGCTGCAGTTCAGCAGCCAGACGCTGCCGCCGATCCTGCGTGGGCTGAGCGGCCCGCTGGACGCACTGGCACCACTTCTGGGTTCGGGATTCTCGACGTTTGCGACCAAGCACTCCAACCGCTGCCCCGGCGGGACCGGCGGCATCGCCCAAGACGGCTCCGCGCCATGGGCGATCGGGTTTGCCGGGACCTGTAACCCCACCCACACCGCCCCCGGAGCACACCCATGAAAGCGCCCATGCGGTTCGCCCCGATCCTCACAACTCTCGTCGTCGCGGGCACGCTCGCCGGCTGCGGCGGAGGGTCGGAGGGCGCGGCCGGCCAGGTGCGCATCGACGCGCTGTTCGACAACGCCTCATTCGTCAACAGCGGCCAAGAGGTCCGCATCGCCGGTGCCCGCGTCGGCACCGTTCAAGGGGTCAAGTTGACGAGCGACCGCAGGGCCCGGGTCAAGATGTCGATCGACTCGAAGTTCGCGCCGTTTCGCACCGATGCGGAGTGCTCGATCCTGCCGCAGTCGCTGATCGGCGAGAAGTTCGTCGAATGCGACGGCGGCACGAACACCGCGCCGGTGCTCGCCGCCGACGGTGACGACGTTCCGACGGTGCCGCTGAAGAACAACCACAGCCCCGTCGACCTCGACCTGGTCGTCGCGATGCTCGGCGAGCCTACCAACGTGCGTCTTCAGCTGCTGTTCAACGAGCTCGGGATTACGACGGCGACGCGTGGTGCGGACATCTCCGCGGCCATCCGCCGAGCGAACCCGGCGCTCCGCGCGATCCGGGACACCCTCGACGTCGTCTCCACCGACCGGGCTAGCCTCGGTCGCGTGGTCGACGCGGCCGACACCGTCTCCGCCGAACTGGACCGTCGCAAGAACGACCTGGCAGGAGTCTTTGACTCCGGTTCGCAGGTCCTGACGGCCACCTCCGACGAGCGGCAGGCCCTGGACCGTGCGCTAGCGACGCTCCCGTCGTCGCTCGCCGCTCTGCGCCCGGCGCTGACGGAGCTGCGATCGCTGGCCCGCGACGGCACCCCGACCGTCCGCGCCCTGCGAGTGGCGGCACCGCCGCTCCGCGCGCTGGCCGTCAACGTCAAGCCGCTGTCGAGCAGCGCACGTCCCACGCTCAGGACGCTTGCCTCCGCCGCACGGACCGGCATTCCGGTGATCAAGAGGACGGCGCCGCAGATGGCCCGACTGCGCCGCACGACCGCTGCGCTGGTCCCGAATGTGCCGCTGGCCGCGGACCTCGGCACGAGCCTGGTCGACAACGCGTTCCCGGAGAACTTCTTCGGCGGCTTCTTCTACAACGCCGCGCTGGCCACGTCCCGCTTCGACGACCTCTCCCACATCCTGCCCGCACACGTGAACCTCGGACCGTGCATGACGCCCGCCACCGCCGTGCAGAGCGGGTGCTCGGCCCGGTTCGCTGACGACGGCACGGGCAAAGACATCACCTCCCAGCAGCCCAACGCCGAACAGCTCGCCGACCTCAACGGCGAGCTGACCAGAATGCTCGGCCGGCCGGCCGGCGCGAAGACCAGCCCCGCCGACCGAAAGGCCGGGCGATGAACCGCCGTCGCTCCTCGATCGCCGCAAACCCGGTTCTCTTGGGCGCGGCGGCGATCCTCATCGGCGTCGTCGCGGTCGTGCTCTCGTACAACGCGAACAAGGGTCTGCCATTCATCACGACCTACGACCTCGAGATGAACGTCAAGAACGCGAAGAAGCTGACGACCGGCGTCGACGTCCGGATCGGCGGCAAGCGGGTCGGACAGGTCAACGGCATCGAAGCGGTCAAGGCCCGCGACGGACACGTCTTCGCTCGCCTGGCACTCAAGCTCGACCAGAACATCGCGGAGCTGCCGGTCGACACCACCGCGCGAATCCGCCCGCGAAGCGCCATCGGCGCCAAGTTCGTCGAGCTGACGCCGGGACGCTCCCCACAGAAGCTCGCGGCTGGCGGCACGATCCGTGAGGCGCGCACGAGCGCATCGGTGGACTTCGACGAGGTGACCGCGCTGTTTGATCGCGGCGTGCGCGACAGCGTCCGTGACGCCACCGCCCAGCTCTCCTACGGCTTCGCAGGACGCGGGGACGACCTCAACGCGACGCTGCAGGCCCTGCCCGACACGCTGCGCCGTGCGGACCCGGTGTTCTCGAACCTCGCCGATCCGCGCACGGGTCTCAGCGGGTTCATTCGCGGCCTGGACTCCACCCTGCAGGCCGTGAGGCCGGTGACCCCGCAGGTCGGGACCCTCATCACCGACGCCAACCGAACGCTGAGCGCCGTGGCGACCGTCGGCCCCCAGCTGGCGCAGACGATCGCCGATGCCCCCGGGACCCTGGTCGAGACCCATGCGTCCTCGCTCGCACTGCGCCCTGTCCTCCGCGACGCGGCCGCCCTCGCACGCGGACTGCGGCCCGGCGCCCAGGATATCCCCCGGACCGTGCGGGCCCTCAACGACGCCATCGACGTCGGCGTGCCGGTGCTCCGTCGCGCCCCCGTCCTCGGGACGCAGCTACGCACGACGTTCGGGTCGTTGGACCGGTTGGTCCGCAATCAGAGCCTGCCCGACACGCTGAACCTGCTGAAGCCGACCTCCGAGGCGCTGCTTCCGACACTGCGTACCTTCGTGCCCACTCAGACCCGCTGCAACTACGCCGGCCTGTTCGCGCGCAACGTTCCCAGTGTGATCAGCGAGGGCGACAAGTACGGCAACTGGTTCCACGTCATGCTCGACGTCGCGTTGCCACAGTTCCTGCGCGCGGGATCCCCGTCGCCGGACAGCAACTTCAACGTCTACAACACCGCCGAGCAGGGGCACTGCGAGGTCGGCAACGAACCGTTCCCCGCGGTCCGTCGCATTGGGAGGCCCACCGTGGACGCCCCGACCAACCCGCGGACGCCACGTCCCGCCAGCGAGCCTGAGGGCCCCCGATGATCCGCTCGCCGTTCCGTCGCCGCGCGCGCCGACGCCCCGTCCAGGCCACACGCGCCAACCACATGCTCTGGGGCGCCGGCACCCTCGGCGTCGCCTTCATCGCCTGCTATCTGATCTTCGGCTTTGCGATCCCGGGCACCAGCGCCCGTGAGCTGCGCCTCGTGACGCAGTACGGCGGGGCGGTCCGCCCCGGCACCGCCGCCCAGGTCCGCATCGCCGGCGTCAATGTCGGCAACATCACGTCGCTGAAGCCGCTAGAGGACCGGCCGGGCTTCGCGGTCATCACCGCGAAGCTCAACGACGACACCCCGACGATCCGCCGCGACGCAACGGTCAAGATCCGGCCGCGGCTCTTCCTGGAGGGCAACTTCTTCCTGGATGTCAACCCCGGGACGCCGGGCGCTCCACCGCTCGGAGACCAGCCGCTGCCGCCGTCGGCGACCACCAGCTATGTGGCCTTCGACGAGGTGCTCGGCACCTTCGACGCAGCAACCCGCAAAAACTTCACCGGCGCCACGACCGCCCTTGGCGACACCGTCGGACAGGGCGACGGCGCGACGGCCTTCCAGAACCTCGTCAAGGCGCTGCCGCCCGCCCTACGGACGACCGCCGTCGTGACCAAGGCGGCCCGCGGACTGCGGGACGGCGACCTGATCCGCACGATCCGCGAGGCCGGCGGGCTGTTCGGCACCCTGGACTCCGACGAGTCCGCCCTCCGGAGCGTCCTGGCGGACGGACGCCGGACCTTCACCGCGTTCGCCGACGAGTCCCAGAACCTTCGCGGCACGATCCGCGGCCTGGACGGGACCGTTGAGACCGCGGGCCGGTCGCTCGCCACGATCTCCCGGGCCGTGCCCGAGACCCGGGCCCTGGTCAACGATGCCCGCCCGCTGATTCGTCGTCTGCCACGAACGCTCGACGTCGCCAACCCGGCCCTCAGCTCCAGTGTGTCGATCGTGCGGTCCGACGGCATCCAGCGGCTGCTCGCCGACCTGCGCCCGACCCTCGCGACGCTGAACCGCACGACGGTCCCGCTCGCCCGGGCGCTCGACGACGCGGTTCCCGTCGCCCGATGCGTCGACAGGGTCATCCTGCCGACCCTGCGCAGCAAGATCCTCGACGGGGGGTTTACGACCGGCCAGCCGGTCTACCGCGAGCTGCTCTCCACGATCGTCGGCCTGAATAACAGCGTCTCGAATTTCGATGGCAACGGCTACTGGATCCGATACAGCGTCGGTCTGGGCAATCAGGCGCTGTCGATCGGCGCGGGATCCCGACAGACCGCCACCCTCGCGGAGCGCCCCACCCTCGGATCGGTCCCCGCCAGCCCACGGAAACGCCCGCCGCTGCGGCCGGACGTTCAGTGCGACACGCAGGGCGTCCCGTCGCTGGCCGCCCGTGTGCGGCCCAACACGGCCAAACAGCGCCAGGTCGACGTGACCCCCTCGGCGTTGACGAAGGCGACGTCGGCCGTGCTCGGCGGTCTGATCCAGAACGATGGGGCGCTCCCCGCGGCGACGAGATCCCGACTGGATCCGCTGCTGGGTGCCCCCGAGAAGAAGGCGAAGCGATGAAGGTCGTCACGATGGCGCTCCGCCAGTACTGGTGGGCGGTCGCCGTGATCATCGGCGCGATGCTCCTTGCGATCGGGGTCGCGGTGGTGTTGTTGATCAACCAGCGCTTCCCGCTGCCGTGGGTCGACACCTACACGGTCAAGGCGGAGTTCTCCTCCGCCCAGGCGGTCACGCCCGGACAGGGCCAGCAGGTGACCGTCGCCGGCGTCCAGGTCGGCGAGATCTCCACCGTGAACCTCCGCGACGGCAAGGCGGTGATCTCGCTGAGCATCAAGAAGAAGAAGCTCGCGGAGGTGCACCGCGACGCGACGCTGACGCTGCGGCCCCGCACCGGGTTGCAGGACATGACGATCGAGCTGAACCCCGGCCGCGCGTCGGCCCCCGTCGTGCCCGACGGTGGCACGCTGGATGCGACCCGCACTACCAGACAGGTGCAGTTCGACGAGGTCCTCGCGTCCCTGGACAGCGATACTCGCGCCTACGTGCAGCAGTTCCTGGCGGCCACCGACCGCGGACTGTCCAAGAACACCGCCCAGACGCGCCGCGTCCTGCGTCTGGGCACGCCGACCGCCAAGCAGGCCGACCGCGTCCTGCAGGTTCTCGCCGACCGCCGGCGCACCGTCAGCCGCGCGGTCTCGAGCCTGGGAAGCGTCGCCGAGCGGCTGCAGCAGCACAACGCATCGGTCGCGGCGACGGTCCGCCGCGCGGCCGACACCCTGAAGACGGTCGGAGGCCGCGACGCCGAGGTCCGCAGTTCCCTCCGGCAGCTCCCCGGCACGCTCTCGGACGTCGACAGCACCCTGACCGCGACCGCAAAGTTCTCGCGGGAGCTCAAGCCCGCAGCGGTCGCGCTTCGTCCCGCGGTCAAGGACGTCCGGGCGGCGCTGCCGGACCTCGACCCGCTCCTGCGTGCGATCCCGGCCGGTATCGAACCCGTGGCCCGGCTGGGGAAGGTCACGCGAAAGTCCACCGAGGACCTCCGCACCACGCTCAGGACCGTGAATCCGCAGTTGGCCAACGTCTCCCGGCTTTCGAAGTCGCTGCAGTGGACGACCAACGTCCTGGGCTACGAGCCCCCGGGTGACGAGCAGGGCAACCTGTTCTGGTTCTCGTGGTTCTGGCACAACGCCAACTCGGTGCTCGCCAACGAGGACGCCCACGGTGTCGCCTGGCGCGGTCAGGCGATCCTGAGCTGTACCTCGCTCACGGGTTTGGACATCCTCCGCCCGGTCGTCGATCTCCTCAACACCAGCCGGGTGTGCCAATGAACAAGCAGGGCGCGCGACCCGCGCAGATCGTGATGATGATCCTCTTCGCACTCTCGTGCTTCGGGCTGTTGCTGTTCCTCTGGACCGCGTTCGGCGGTCCCGTCCCGCTGAAGGCCAGGCAGTACGAGGTCCAGGCGTCGTTTTCCAGCGGTTCGCAGCTGGCGACCTACTCCGATGTGCGGATCAGCGGCGTCTCCGTCGGTAAGGTGGTCAAGATCGAGCGCGAGGGCGGGAACGCCCTGACGCGGATCAAGATCGATCCTGAGTTTGCGCCGCTGCCCCGGGACACCAGGGCGACGCTGCGCACCAAGACGCTCGTCGGCGAGACCTTCGTCCAACTGTCGTTCGGGAGCAGGCGCGGTCCGGCGATCCCCGAGGGTGGAACGATCGCCTCCAGCCGGATCCAGCCGCCCGTCGACATCGACCGGCTGTTCGACGTCTTCGACCCGACCACGCGCCGTGCGCTCAAGCGCGTCCTTCCGGCGGTCGCGTCCGCGACCCGCGATCGCGGCGCAGCGCTCAACAAGGCCTTCGGGAACCTGCAGCCCACCGTTGAGTCCACCGACGGGTTGCTGCGCATCCTGGACCGCCAGCGCCGGGCCGTTCGGACCGGCTTCCGTGACGCCGGCCTGACGTTCCAGAGCATCGGCAGGCAGGCCGGTGCCGTGCAGGTCCTCGCCCGCGAAGGCAGCGCTCTCTTCTCCAGTCTGCGCGCCAGCTCCGACGGGCTGCAGGAGACCATCCGAGCGTTGCCCCCGTTCTTGGACGACACCCGTTCCGCGTTGCGGGTCGCGCGCACCTTCGCCGGCGACGCCGGCCCGACCATCGCCGCTCTGCGTCCGGTCACCCCGCTGGTTCGGCCTGCGCTGCGCGACCTCAACGCCCTCGCCCCCGACCTCGCGTCGACGCTGCAGAAGGTCGACCCGGTGCTCGACCGCGTGCCCTCCGGCACCCGCGCGCTACGGTCCGTGTTGGACGCCGCCGGCCCGTTCGTGAACGCCGCCGAGCCGGTCACTGCGAACCTTCTGCCGACGGCCCGATACCTGCAGATGTACAAGAACGACCTCGCGGTCACCCTTGGCGCCACCGCCGCATCCACGCAGGCGAAGATCGTCGATCTCAATGGTGTCCCGCGGCACTACCTGCGCCTCATCACGCCGCTCAACGGCGAGCTGCTCGAGGGAGCGCCCAAGCGTCTGCCGACGAATCGCCACAACGCCTATCCGAAGCCCGGGACCCTCAACGACCTCGGGTCGCTGAAGTCGTTCGACTGCGCGCAGACCTCCAACCCCGGAGGGGTCCTCTCTGCGCTCGTCGACGGCAACCAGGCACCACCGTGCGTGAAGCAGGGACCGTTCGACATCGACGGCCGCATCACCGACTTTCCGCAGCTCCGGAAGGCCACGCCGCCTGCGTCCCGCGCGAAACGCTGAAGATCCTCCGCTCCCGCCCGGTGACCGCGCGAACACCGGACGCTACGTTTGACACGGTGTGAACGGATGGTATTGCTCGTCTGGGGTGCGACACCGTTCGGCTCGCATTCGCCAATCCCCCGCTCCATGTTTCACATCAGCCGCCAGCTCTACCTCGACCTCTGGAGTTGAAGGCCCCGGCTGCTCATAGGACTCGCCGGGTGATCCTGCGCGCCTGTGAGTCGGCGGTCCTGCGGATGCTCGCCGAGCCAGAGGTCGCACACCCGATAGGCGGGGTGCTGTTCGCCGACATCCGTCGGCACTTCGGCCTGCGAGAGCAAGCCGCCGTACGCGGCGCCATAGACGCACACCTGCGCCCCCTCGCCGACGATCTGCGCCGGTCGCCGGCGCACGCCAGGCAGCTGTTGCGCATCGAGCCCGAACGGGTGACCTGTGCTGCCACGAAATCCAACGGACAACCCTGCGCCCGCTGGCCGGTGCCCGGGCAGGAACGTTGCTCGGCCCACGGCCAGCGTGTCCAGCAACGTCGATGACCTGAGCCGGACCGGGTTGCGTGGAGGCCGTTCTACTTGGGTCAGTTGGGAACGGTAGGAGACTCGGCGGCGGCAGCGATCGGAGCGAGCGCGTAGCGCGAGCGAAGATCGC
>NZ_JAXAVX010000018.1:0-60408 GCF_033949425.1 Patulibacter brassicae
ATCGGATGGCGCGCCGGCGGACGGTCCCGCCGCGGCCGGCGGGGTCCCGGGGGCGCCGGGCGCGCCGGGGTCGGCGGGCGCGCGAGCGCCGTCGAGCTCCTCGAGCGAGCGCGGGACCGGCCGGCCCTCCCGGCGCGCCCGCCGCTGCTCGCGCTCCAGGCGCGCGCGACGCCGGTCCTCGGCCGAGCGGTCGCCGTCGCCTCGCCGGCTCACGCGGCGCGGCTCCGGGTCCGGGCGCAGGAACGCTCGACGAGGCTCATCGGCGCGACACGCTAGACCACCCGCGGGCGTCCTGCGCACCTCCCCGTCCGCGACGCCACCCGGTCGGGACCCCGAGGGCGTGGTCCGCGAGAGCAGGCGTTTCCTCCCCGCGACCCGCGCGAGCCGGAGCGCCGCGCCGTGCCGCCGACGGCGCGGCGGAGCCGGGGAGGGGCCCCTGCGGGCGGCGCACGTCAGCCGCCGCGCACCCGCAGCCACTCCTCCAGCAGGACCGCCGCCGCGCGCGAGTCCTCGTCCGCGCTGCCGCCGGCCTGCTGCGCCATGCGCGTGGTGAAGCGCTCGTCGTAGAGCTCGACCGGGACGTCGGGGCCGAGGCGCTCGGCGAGCGCCGCCGCGAACGCCCGCGCCTCCTCCGTCTGGGCCGTCTCGCCGCGCAGGCCCACCGGGAGCCCGACCACGACGCGGCCGACCTCGCGCTCGGCGATGAGCCGGTCCAGCTCGCGGCGGCCGCGGCGCGCGCTCACCCCGCGCACCGCCGGCAGCGGGGTGACGATCGTGCCCGTCGGGTCGCTGATCGCCACGCCGGTGCGCCCGGAGCCGTAGTCGAGGCCCATCACCCGCACGCGCTCCGCCCCGTCCCGCGCCGCTCGCCGTCCCGGTCAGGCGCCGAGCGCCGCGGCGATCGCGTCGCGGGCGGCCTGCAGCGCGTCGTCGGTGCGGGCGGGGTCCTTGCCGCCGGCCTGGGCCATCGTGGGCTTGCCGCCCCCGCCGCCGCCGACCGCCGCGGCGGCCTGCTTGACGACGTCGCCGGCCTTGACCCCGCGCTCCACGATCTCGGGCGCGACGGCGACGAGCAGCGCCACGCGGTCCTCGCCGGGCGCCGCGAGCACGACGACGCCGGGGGCGCCGAGCTGGCCCTTCACGCGGTCGGCGACGTCGGGCAGGGCCTTGCCGACCTTCGGGTCGCTGCCGTCCACGCGCGCCACGACGACCGGCACGTCGCCGATCGGCTGGGCCTGCGCGGCGAGCGCCGCCTCGTCGATCCCCCCGGACGCTGCCGCCTTGCCGCCGCCCTTGGCGTCGTCGCGGAGCTTCGCGATCCGCTCGGGGAGCTGCTCGGCCGGGACGCGCGCCACCGCGGCGGCGTCCTCGAGCAGCCGGTCGCGCTCCCGCAGCGCGTGGACCGCCACGGGGCCGGTGATCGCCTCGATCCGCCGCACGTTCGCCGCCGACGAGGTCTCCTGGGTGATCTTGAAGAGCGCGATCTCGGCGGTGTTGCCGACGTGCGTGCCGCCGCAGAGCTCGCGGCTGAAGCTGCCGTCGCCGATCTCGACCATTCGCACGACGTCGCCGTACTTCTCGCCGAACAGCGCCTGGGCGCCCATCGCCTTGGCCGCGTCGAGCGTCGTGGAGATCGCCCGGACCGGCTCCGCGGCCAGGACGCCCGCGTTGACCCGGTCCTCGACCCAGCGCAGGTCCTCCGGCGTGAGCTTCGCCGGGTGGCTGAAGTCGAAGCGCAGCTTGTCCGGGCGCACCGCCGAGCCGGCCTGGTGGACGTGGTCGCCCAGGCGCTCGCGCAGCGCGGCGTGCAGCAGATGGGTCGCCGTGTGGTTGCAGGCCGTGGCGTGCCGCGCCGTGCGGTCCACGCGCGCGACGACGGCCGTCCCCGCGGTCAGCGGCCCCGTGGCCTCGACGCGGATCGCCTGGTCGTCGCCGGCGCGCACGAGTCCGGCGACCCGCGCCAGCTCGCTGCCGTCCTCCGCGAGCAGCACGCCGGCGTCGGAGACCTGACCGCCGCCCTCGGGGTAGAACGGCGACTCGGCGAGCTTCACGTAGGTCGCGCCGTCGCGCTCGAGCACGCCGGTGATCGTCGTGCGCTGCTCGAGCGCCGCGTAGCCGGTGAAGTCCGTCGTCTCCTCGGCGACCTGCGCGGCGATCGAGCCGGCGGCGGCGCCGCCGTGGTCGCCGCGGCGCGAGCCGGCCTTCGACCGCTCGCGCTGCTCGCCCATGAGCCGGTCGAACTCCTCCTGGCCGTGCCAGGCGACGCCGCGCTCCTCCGCGAGCTCGATCGTCATCTCGACCGGGAAGCCGAACGTGTCGTGCAGCCGGAACGCGTCGGCCCCGGACACGGCGCCGGCGTCCAGCAGCTGGCCCAGGAGGCTCGTGCCGGCCTGCAGCGTGCGGCCGAAGCCCTCCTCCTCGGCGGTCACCCAGGTGCGGATCTCCTCGCGGCGCTCGACGAGCTCGGGGTACGCGGCGCCCATCGTCTCCACGACGACGTCGAGGTAGCGGCCGAGGAACGGGCCCTCGATGCCGATCCGGCGACCCTGGACGATCGCGCGGCGCATGAGCCGCCGCAGGACGTAGCCGCGATCCTCGTTGGACGGCACGACGCCGTCGGAGATGAGGAACGTCATCCCGCGCGTGTGGTCGGCGAGGATCCGCATCGCCCGGTCGACCGCCTCGTCGCCCTGCTCGTAGCGCGTGCCCGAGAGCTCCTCGGCCAGGGCGATGAGCGGCGCGAACTGGTCGGTCTCGAAGATCGTCTCCTTGCCCTGCAGGAGCATCGCCATCCGGTTGAGGCCCATGCCGGTGTCGATGTTGTTCGTCGGCAGCGGCACGAGCGTCGAGGACCCGTCCTCGTGGGTCGTCTGGTCGTACTGCATGAGCACGAGGTTCCAGAACTCCATGAACCGGTCCGACTCGTCCTCGCCGGGCTTCGTGGCCGGACCGTAGTCCGGGCCCCGATCGAGGTAGAGCTCCGTGCACGGACCGCAGGGCCCGTTCGGTCCGGCCTGCCAGAAGTTGTCCTCGCGCCCGAGCTCGACGATCCGCTCGCGCGGGACGCCGACCTCCAGCCAGTGCTCGATCGACTCCGTGTCCGGCCCGAGGCCGAGCTGCTCGTCGCCGCCGAAGACCGTCACGAAGACCTTCTCGGGGTCGAACCCGAAGCCCTCCGTCGTGAGCTCCCAGGCGAAGGCGATCGCCTCGCGCTTGAAGTAGTCGCCGATCGAGAAGTTGCCGAGCATCTCGAAGCACGTGAGATGCCGCGCGGTGACGCCGACGTTGTCGATGTCCGGCGTGCGGAAGCACTTCTGGCAGCTCGTCAGGCGCGGAGCGGGCGGCTGCTCGGCCCCGAGGAAGTACGGCTTCAGCGGGTGCATGCCCGCGGTGGTGAGCAGCACCGACGGGTCGTGCTGGGCCGGCACGAGCGACGCCGACGGCAGCCGGCGGTGCCCCCGGGCCGCGAAGAAGGCCAGGAACGTCTCGCGGATCTCGTCGCTGGTGACCGGCCGATCGGTGCTCACGCCCGCGATTGTCCCGAACCCGCCCGGCCGCGCGCGTCCTGCCGGTCGACCGCGAGCCGACGTCAGTCGCCCCGCCGCCGCTCGCGGGCGTCCTCGGCGGCCTCGCGCCGCGCCTCCCGCGCCTCCTCGGCGGCGTCGCGACGCTCCTCGAGCGCGTCGCGGGCGGCGTCGCGACGGTCCTCCTCGGCCTCGAGCGCGGCGACGCTCGTCGTTCCGAGCTTCGCGGTGACGGCGCCGATCGCCCCGATGGCGATCGCGACCGCCACCAGCAGCGACCCGAGCAGCTGGCGGCGCGCCGTGCGGCGCTCGGCGCCCGGGTCCGCAACGGCCGGGGCCGTGCGCTCGGGTGCGGAGGTCGGGTCTTCGGGCATCGTCGTCGAGGGATCGGCGTGGCGGGGCCGGCGTCGGCACCGCGGCGGGGCCGGGGGTCTCAGAAGAGGAAGGGCCTCGCGGTCGTCGCCCACGTCAGCGCCAGCAGGGCGAAGAGCGTCGTGCCGAGGTACGGGAGCAGCCGGCCGGCCGCGTGCCACCAGCGCACGACGACGATCTTCAGGACGAGCACCGCGGCGAGCGCCCAGCCGGCGACGGCGTGGATCGACGCGTCGTCCTCGAGCTCGCCGTAGGAGAGGCACGCGATCCCGACGAGGACCACGAGCACCACGATCGCGTCGCCCGAGGCCCGGTGGGTGAGCGCCGCGGGCCCGGAGCCGAGGAACGCGGGCCGCAGCCGCCCGTAGACGACCGCCGCGAGGACGAGCTGGTAGACGGCGAGCGCGGCGACGACGGACGCCAGGGCGACCTTCACCTCGGTGAGGTTGCCGTTCGTGAGGCGCTGGAGGAGGTCCTCCACGGCGAGGAGTCTCGCAAGGGTCCCGGCGGTGGTCCAGCGCGGCGACGGCCGGCGTCGGTCCGGGCGGCACCGATCAGGCGATCGTCGCCGAGCCGACCACGACGTCGCCGGCGAGGAGCATCGCCGCCTGCCCCGCCGCGGGACGCAGCTGGGGGGTCGCGAGGCGCACGGTCGCCCCCTCGGGCGCCTGGTCCAGGGTCGCCGCCTGCGGTGGCTGGCGGTAGCGGAGCTTCACGCCGTCGACGACCTCGGCCGGCCGGTGCAGGACGAGGCCCTCGAGCGCCACGCGGTCGGTGAGCAGGCGCTCGCGGCGCCCGATCGTCACGACGTTCTCGGCGACGTCGGTGCCGACGACGTACCGGGGCTCCCCCGCCCCGCCGCCGAGGCCGCGGCGCTGGCCGACGGTGTAGTGGTGCGCCCCGCGGTGCTCGCCGACGACGCGGGCATCGCGGTCCAGGTCGCGGATCGGGCCGGGACGGTCGGGCAGGTCGCCGTGGCGCTCGAGGAACGCCGACCGGCCGGTCCCGGCGAGGAAGCAGAGGTCCTGCGAGTCCGGGGTGCGCGCGACCGGCAGGTCGGCGTCGGCGGCGATCGCGCGCACCGCCGGCTTCTCGAGCTCGCCGAGCGGGAAGCGCATCCGCGCGATCGTCTCGGGGGACAGCGCGCTGAGCATGTAGGCCTGGTCCTTGCCCGGGTCGACCGCGAGCCGCAGGAGGCCGTCGGCGGTGGTGCGGGCGTAGTGGCCGGTCGTGAGCGTCGCGCACCCGACGCGGTCGGCGAGCTCGAGCATCGCGTCCAGGCGGACGTGCCCGTTGCAGCGCACGCACGGATTCGGCGTCCGGCCCGCGCGGTGCTCGGCGATCCACGGGTCCACGACGCCGGCCCGGAACGCGTCGCGCAGGTCGAGGGTCAGATGCGGCAGCCCCATCCGGTGCGCGAGGTCGCGCGCGCGGCGCACGGCGCTGTGCGAGCAGCAGCTGGACTCGGCGTCGTTGGCGGGGTCGCGCCAGAGCTCGAGCGTCACGGCGACGGCGTCCGGGTGATCGCGGACCGCCATCAGCGCCGCCACCGCGGAGTCGACGCCGCCGCTCATCGCCACGAGCGTCGGGCCGGTCGTCGCGTCGGGCGCGCCGTGCCCGGGGGCGGCCGCGCTCCTCCCGCGGGGCCCCGGTCGACCGTCGGCGGCGACCGCGGCGCCCAGCGCGCGGTGCAGGGCGTCGGCGACGAGCTCGGCCGCGTGACGCTTCCCGGGGTGCAGGCCGCCGACCTCCGCGGCGAGCGCGTCGACCGAGATCCGCGCGGCGTCGCGGACCGTCGCCCCGTCGAGCAGCTCGCAGGCGATCGACCCGCAGACCGTCAGCGCCCCGCAGCCCTCCGCGACGAACCCGGCCGCGGCCACGCGATCGCCGTCGACGGCGATCCGCAGCCGCACGAGGTCCCCGCAGGCCGCGCCGCCGGCGACGCCGTCGTGCCCCGCGCGCGGCAGCGCGCCCCGGCCGGTCGGGGCGCGCAGGTGCTCCTCGTAGCGCCAGTCGGCCACCGACCGAGGGTAGCCCTCCCGCGCGCCGACCCGCGGTCGCCGTGGCCCGGGCGGCGCGTGCGCGGCGGTCGACCACGGCGGTGGACGCCGCGCCGCCGGTCCCGGGGTCGCCGCGCGGTCCGGCTGCAACGCGTCCGCCCGTTCGGTGTACGGTTGTGTACCGAACTCGCCGGAGGTCGTTCGTGCAGTCCCAGGAGATCCTCGCCACCACCCGCGTGACCGCCGACGCCTGGACCGGCGCCGTGCGCCACGTCCAGGGGCTGCACCGGACGGTCGCGCGTCGCGCGTTCGGATACGGCGGCCTGCGCCCGTCCCGCTCGCCGGTCGCGCGCGCCCACGACCTCGTCGCCGACGCGGTCTACGGCGCCGTCGCCACCGCCGGCCGGCTCGCGCTGCGCGGCGCCGGCGAGCTCGCCGCGGCGGGCCGGCGCCCCGACGCTCCGCGCCTGGCGGAGCTGCCCGCCGGCGACCTGGCGCTCGGCGCCCTGAACGGCGCCTTCGGCCGCCGCTTCGCGGCGACCGGCAGCCCGCTCGAGCTGCCGATGACCCTGCGCCACCGCGGGCGCGACCTCGACCTCTCCCCCGCCGCGCTGCGCCGCGACTTCCCGCTGACCGACGGCCGCGTCGTCGTGCTCGTCCACGGGCTCTGCCTCACCGACGCCTCGTGGCGCGCGCCGCGGCGCTCCCCCGCGCAGGACGACGTCGACGCCGGCGGCGGGCACGACATGGCCCTGCAGGGCTCGGGGGCCGACGCCGCCGACCTGCGACACGCCGCGCGCGAGGCGGCCGACGCCCGGTCGTTCACGACGCTCCTGCACCGCGAGCTCGGGTTCGACGTGCTGACGCTGCGCTACAACACCGGCCGCCGGATCCCGGCCAACGGCGCCGACCTGGCGCGGCTCCTCGAGCGCCTCCACCAGACGTGGCCGGGCGGCCTGCGGGACGTCGCCCTCGTCGGGCACTCGATGGGCGGCCTCGTGGTGCGCAGCGCCGGCGCGGCGGCCACCGCGGCCGGGCACGGCTGGCCGAGCCGGGTGCGCGACGTCGTGCTGCTCGGCAGCCCGCAGCTCGGCGCGAACCTCGAGCGGCTCGCGGCGACCGGCGCGTGGGCCGCCGGGCTCGTGCCGGAGACGCGCGGCATCGCCGACCTGCTGGCCCTGCGCAGCGACGGCGTCCTGGACCTGCGCGACGGCCTCCTGCTCGACGAGGACGCGCCGGCGGCGATCGACCGCTGGCCGTGGGGCGAGCGCGGCACGCCCGTCCCGCTCCTGCCGGGCGCCCGCCACCACGCCGTCGCGGTCACGCTGCACCGCGACCCGGAGCGCTGGCTCGCCCGGTCCGTCCTCGGCGACCTGCTCGTCACGCCCGCCAGCGCGCTGGCCCGGGCCCGGGGCGCGCGGAGGCTGACGTTCGCCGCCGACGACGTCGTCCTCATGGGTGGCCTGTCGCACTTCGACCTGCTGCACCACCCGCGCGTGTGGGCCCACCTGCGCCGCTGGCTCGCCCCGACGCCGGCGCTCCCGGCGGCGACCGCCGCTTGATCGCTCGCGGCGACCGCCGCTCAGGCGGTCGCGGCCGGCTCGCTCGCCGGCGCGGGGGCGTCGACGCGCGGGTCCAGGCGGTACATCGAGCGGTCGAACCGCGCCAGGCGACGGCGCATGTTGAACGTGAACGACGGCCAGAGCGTCGTGTTGCGGCCCTCGCTGTCGAGGTACCAGCTCTTGCAGCCGCCGGCGGTCCAGACCGTTCCGCGGAACTTGTCGCCCATCTCGCGGACGAACGCCTCCTGGACCTCCGGCTTCAGGTCGAACGCGCCGGCCCGCTCGCGGTCGAGCGTGCGCAGCGCGTCGAGCACGTACGGGACCTGGGACTCGATCGTGTAGATGATCGACGTGTGGCCCTGGCCGGTGTTCGGGCCGACCATGAGGAAGAGGTTCGGGAAGCCGCTGACCGTCGTCCCCATGAACGAGCCCATCCCGCCCTCGTTCCAGGCGTCGGCGAGGCGCTTGCCGCCGCGCCCGTGGACGATCTCCGCCACGGGCTGGTCGGTGACGTGGAAGCCCGTGCCGAAGATGATCGCGTCGACCTCGCGCTCCGTGCCGTCGGCGGCGACGATCGAGCGCGGGCGGACCTCGCTCACCCCGTGGGTGACGACCTCGACGTTCGGCTTGCCGAGCGCCGGGAGGTAGTCGTTGGAGATGAGGATCCGCTTGCAGCCGACCTCGAAGTCCGGGCGCAGCTTCTCGCGCAGGACCGGGTCCTTGACCTGCATCCGCAGGTGGGCCTCGGCGATGCCGCGGAGGATCCGCCCCGTGGGTCGCGCGTACTTGTAGGGCAGCATGAGCAGCTCGCGGCTGCCGTAGATGATGCCCCGCATCGCGCGCTGGGCGGCGGGGAAGCGCCGGTAGAGGAACCGCTCGACCGGGGTGATCGGGCGCGACGGACGGCGCAGGATCCACGGCGGCGTGCGCTGGAAGACCGTCATGTGGCCGACCTGCGGCTGGATCCGCGGCACGAACTGGATCGCGGAGGCGCCGGTCCCGACCACCGCGACGCGCTTGCCGCGCAGGTCGTAGTCGTGGTTCCAGCGGGCGGAGTGGAACGTCTCGCCCTCGAACGACTCCAGGCCGGGCAGGTCCGGGATCAGCGGCTCGCAGAGCGGGCCGGTGCCGGAGACGAGGATCCGGGCGGTGACGGTCCCGCGCTCGGTCTCCACCGTCCAGCGCTGCGTCTCGTCGCTCCAGCTCGCCTTCGTGACGCCGGCGTTCGCGCGCACGTGCGGATCGACGCCGAACCTCGCCGCGACGTCGAGCTGGTAGCGCCAGATCTCGCCCTGCGGGCTGAACGTGTTCGACCAGTTCGGGTTCGGCGCGAACGAGAACGAGTAGAGGTGCGACGGCACGTCGCAGGCGCAGCCCGGGTAGGCGTTGTCGCGCCACGTGCCGCCGATGTCGGATGCCCGCTCGAGGACCACGAGGTCGCGCTCGCCCTCGCGCAGCAGCGCGATGGCCATCGCGAGGCCGCTGAAGCCGCTGCCGACGATCGCCACGCGCACCTCGGCGGGGAGCGGCTCGGCGTAGGAAGCGGGGGTCGGACGGACGGCGACGGTGGACATGGGATCCTTTCGGGCGACGGGATGGCGCTCGGCGCTACCGAACAGTAGCCTACGGTGACGTAACCGGAAAGCGACGTCCCGGTTCACGCCCGCTCTCCCCACGCATGATCCCGCCCGACGCCCCGCTCCCGCCCGCACCCGCCGCACCCGGCGACGTCGAGGGCTTCCCGCGCGGCCGCGTGCCGCGCGCCGTGCGCGAGCGCCAGGTCCTCGGGCTCGCCCGCGGGCTCTTCGCCGAGCGCGGCTACCAGCAGGCCTCGATGGACGAGCTCGCCTCGCGCGCCGGCGTCTCCAAGCCGGTGATCTACGACCTCGTCGGCAGCAAGGAGGCGCTCTACGAGCGCTGCGTCGCCGAGACCGCCAGCGAGCTCGCGCGGGTCGTGACGGACGCCGTCCAGGCCGCCACGAGCCCCGAGCAGCGCCTGCGCGACGGGGCGACCGCGTTCCTGCGCTGGGTCGCCGAGCCGCACGGCGGGTGGGACCTGCTCCTGGCCCCGGGCCCGGAGGCCGGCCGCGAGCCGATCCTCGAGATCCGCCGCCGGCAGAGCGCGCTGCTCACCGAGCTGCTGCGCGCGACGCTCGCCGAGCTCGGCACGAGCCTCGAGCCCTGGCGGGTCGAGGCGATCGGCGCGGCGCTGAACACCGGCTTCGAGGGCATCGCGTTCTGGTGGCGGGAGAGCGAGCACGAGGTCTCGGCCGAGGAGCTCGTCGACTGGCTCACGAGCATCTACCTGCCGGGCATCTTCGCGATCGTCGACTCGCCCCACGCCTCGCCCCTGCCGCGCCCCGACGCGGCCTGACGCGCGAGGCCCTGCGTCCGGCGAGCGCCGCGCGCCTCAGCCGGCGCGGCGCCGCAGCGCCACGCCGGTGAGCGCCTCGCGGACGATCCGGTCGGCCACGAGCGCCGTGAGGTCCCGCGACCCGACGCGCTCGGGCAGGACCTCGACGACGTCCATCCCCGCCAGCGTCACGCCCTCGCCGACCGCGCGGCAGGCCCACAGGAGGTCCGCCGCCGTCATGCCCCCGGGCTCCGGCGTGCCCGTGCCCGGGGCGTACGCGGGGTCCAGCACGTCGACGTCGACGGAGAGGAACGTCGGCGGCGCCTCGCCGGAGAGCGCCGGCCGGCCGACGATCGCCAGCGCATCCTGGACGACGGCCCGGATGCCCCGGTCGCGCACGTCGTGCAGGAAGAACGACGTGATCCCGCGCTCACGCTGCCAGGAGAGCTCCTCCTCGCCGGGCCAGTACCCGCGCAGCCCGATCTGGACGTAGCGCTCCGGGTCGACGTGGCCGGACTCCACGAGCCGGTACATCGGGGTGCCGTGCGAGCGCTCGACGCCGAAGACCGTCCGCCCGGTGTCGGTGTGCGTGTCGAAGTGGACGAGCCCGATCGGCCCGCCGTGCGCCTCGGCGCATGCCCGGACGTCGGGCTCGGCGATCGAGTGGTCGCCGCCGAGGACGACCGGCAGGGCGCCGGCCGCGAGGACCTGGGCGACGGTCGCCTGGATCGCCTCGTGCGAGCGCGCGGGGTCGGCGGGGAGGATCGGCGCGTCGCCGAAGTCGACGACGCGCAGCTCGGCGAACGCGTCGATCCGCGCTTCGAGGTGGGGTCCGGGCGGGCACGACGCGGCGCGGATCGCCCGCGGTCCGAACCGCGCCCCCGGGCGGTCGGAGACGAGCTCGTCGATCGGGGCGCCGACGATCGCGACGTCGACGCCCGCCAGCTCGGCGGGGTCCTCGGTGTACGGCTGCCCGGCGAAGGTCAGGAGCCCGGCGTAGTCGGGCTTCTCGCCGTAGGCGGCCCAGCGCTGCAGCGGATCGAGCATCGCGTGCAGCCTCGCAGGACCGCGCGCCGGCGCGGGCGGGTCAGGCTGTCGGGTCCGCCGCCGCGCCGCGCGACGACCCGACCCACTGCGCCGTGAGGCGGGCGATCCACTCCTCCTCGTCCGGGAACGGGAACGACGGCATCGCCTTCGTCACCGCCACGCGCCCGTGGAGGGTCGTCCAGAGGAACGTCCCGACGACGAACGCGTCCTCCTCCCCGAGCACGGGATCGCAGCGGCGCGCGGCCGCGGCGACGCGCAGGAGCACCGCCAGGCCGGCGCCGGCGATGCCGTCGTCGCCCCGCGGCAGGTCCTTGCGGAAGTTCGTGTGGAAGATCGCGGCGTACCAGCCGGGCTGCTCGCGGGCGAAGGCGAGGTAGGCGCGCCCGAGCGCGGCGACCTGGGCGACCGGGTCCCCGTCGTGCTCGGCCTCGGCGGCGGCCATCCGCTCGTCGAGGGCGGCGAAGCAGCGGACCTTCACCGCCGTCACGAGCTCGTCCTTGTCCGCGAAGTGCAGGTACAGCGACGTCGGGCTGACCCCCGCCGCCGCCGTCACCGCGCGGACCGAGAGCGCGTCGACGTCCTGGACCTCGGCGAGCTTCTCGGTCGCGGCGTCGAGCAGCGCGACGCGGAGGCGGTCCCCCTCGCCACGCGGGTTGCGCCGTCGTGCGGGCGACCTGCTCATCGGTCCCAGCGTAGCCGTCGGACCGGCCCGCGCGGGACCCCCGCGCTGACTTGACGGCGTTCACTGAACGCTGTACGTGTACGGCCGTCCGTCACGCGACCGCCCCACGCGCCGCCCGTCCCCGCACCAGGAGCCCGTCATGTTGTCCCGCCTCGCGGAGCTCGGCATCCGTCGCCCGCGCGCCGTCGCGGTGCTCGCCGCCGTGGCCTTCCTCGTCGTCGGCGCGCTCGGCGGGCCGGCCGCCGGGATCCTCGACCGCGACCGGGCCTTCGACGATCCCGGCGCGTCCTCGACCGACGCCCGGCTCGCGCTCGAGCGCGCCACGGGCCAGGCGGCGGAGCCGGGCGTGCTCGTGCTCGTCGACGGCGCGCCGGGCTCCGCCGCGGTCGCCTCCGCGGTCCGCACGCTGGACGCCGACCGCGCGGTCGCGCGGGTCACGGCGCCGCCATCCGCGACGGGAGGCTCGCCGCTCGTGTCGCGCGACGGGACCCGCACGGTCGTCGCCGCGACCCTGCGCGCCCACGTCGACCGCGAGGCCGCGGTCGAGCGATTGGAGGACGCGTTCGCGGACCGGCGCGACGCGCGTCTCGGCGGGCCCGACGTCGCCTTCGTCCAGGTCGGCCAGCAGGCGTCGGAGGACCTCGCCGGCAGCGAGCTGCTCGCGCTGCCGGTCCTCGCCCTCCTGACGTTCCTCTTCTTCCGCGGGATCGCCGCCGCCCTCCCGCTGGCGATCGGCGGCCTGACGGTGCTCGCGACCTTCGCGCTGCTGCGGCTCGCGAACCTCGCCGTCGACCTCTCCCCCTTCGCGCTGAACCTCGTGATCGCCGCGGGGCTCGGCCTCGCGATCGACTACAGCCTGTTCCTCGTCTCGCGCTTCCGGGAGGAGCTCGGCGACGACCGGCCGATCCCGGACGCCGTCCGCCGCACGATGGCCACCGCCGGGCGCACCGTCGTGTTCAGCTCCGTGACCGTCGCCGCCGCGCTGGCGTGCCTCTGCGTCTTCCCACTGCCGTTCCTGCAGTCGATGGGGATCGGCGGCGCGCTCGTGTCGCTCGTCGCGGCGGCGTCGTCGCTCGCCGTGCTGCCGGCGCTGTTCGTGCTGCTCGGCCGGCGGCTGGGCAAGGTGCGGCCCCTGCCCGAGGGCCACGGGCGCTGGCACCGGCTCGCCTCGGCGGTCATGCGCCGCCCCGGCCGCTTCGCGATCGTCGCCGCGGTGGTGATGCTCGTCCTCGCCGCCCCGGCGCTGCGCACGGCCTGGACGGGCGTCGACGCGTCGATCCTGCCGGAGAGCAAGAGCGCCCGCGTCGTGGCGGACGCGATGGCCCGCGAGTTCCCGGCGGTCACGACGAACCCGATCACCGTCGCCGTGACGGCGCCGTCGCAGGAGCGGGAGGGCGTTCAGGCGTACGCGACCGCGCTCGCCCGGATCCCCGGCGTCGAGCGCGTCGCGCCGCCGCGTCCGGTCGGACCGGCGCTCTGGCAGGTCGACGTGACGGCGCGCGGCAGCGCGATCTCCGACGAGGCGATGCGCACGGTGCAGCGGATCCGCGATGCCGCCGGGGACCAGCGCGTGCTCGTCGGCGGCGCGTCGGCGGCGCAGCTGGACCAGCGCGACGCGATCAGCCGGATGCTGCCGCTCGCCGCCGGGCTGCTGCTCGCGGCGACGCTGTCGATCCTCTGGCTCATGACGGGGTCGGTGCTCCTGCCGATCAAGGCGCTCCTCATGAACGTCCTCACGACGGCCGCGGCGACCGGGATCCTCGTCTGGGTCTTCCAGGACGGGCGGCTGGAGGGCCTGCTGGGCTACCGCAGCCAGGGCGGGATCGAGCAGACCGACTTCCTCGTGATGGTCGCGATCGCGTTCGGCCTCTCCACCGACTACGGCGTCTTCCTGCTGACGCGGATCAAGGAGGCGCGCGACGCGCGGATCGCTCGGGGCGCCGGGCCGGAGCTCGAGCGGGAGGCCGTCGCCGTCGGGATCCAGCGGACCGGGGCGATCGTCTCGGCCGCCGCGATCCTCCTCGCGGTCGCGCTGGGCGCGTTCCTCACGTCCGACGTCGTCTTCCTGCAGCAGCTCGGGCTCGGCGCGGCCGCGGCCGTGCTCCTGGACGCGTTCATCGTCCGGACGCTGCTCGTGCCGTCGCTCATGGCCCTGCTCGGCCGCTGGAACTGGTGGTCGCCCCGGCCGCTGCAGCGGCTCCACGCGCGGATCGGGATCAGCGAGGGGCCACCGCCCGAGCCCGCGCGTGCCGCCGCGGGCGCGCGACCGGGCACTCCCGCCGACGTGCCGCGGTAGCGACCGGGGCGCGCTGGGTACGGAGGACGGTCAGGCCCCCCGGGGCCCGCCTCGTCCTCCGCCCCCGGAGCCCCCATGAGCGCGCTGAGCAAGAAGCCGATCGCCCTCTCGATCGCCGACACCGAGAACCCGGAGCACCAGCTCAACCGGGTGATGGGCCCCGGACGCCTGACGCTCTTCGGCGTCGGCGTCATCGTCGGCACCGGGATCTTCGTCCTCACCGGCGTCGCCGCGGCCGAGAAGGCCGGGCCCGCGGCGCCGCTGTCGTTCGTCGTCGCCGCGATCGCGTGCGGCCTCGCCGCCCTCTGCTACGCCGAGTTCGCCTCGAGCGTCCCGGTCGCCGGCTCGGCCTACACGTACTCCTACACGTCGCTCGGCGAGCTGTTCGCGTGGATCATCGGCTGGGACCTCATTCTCGAGTTCGCGTTCGGCGCGGCGACCGTGGCGAAGGGCTGGTCGGGCTACTTCACGACCCTCATGGACGACATCGGCGTCACGTTGCCGAGCTCGATCGCGGGCACGGAGGCGGACTTCAACGTCCCGGCGGTGCTCATCGTGGCCTTCGTCGCGTGGGTCCTCATCCGCGGCATCCAGGAGAGCTCGCGCCTGAACGTCCTGGTCACGATCGTGAAGCTCTCGGTGATCGCGCTCGTCATCGGGCTCGGCATCGCCTACATCGACGTCGACAACTGGAAGCCGTTCATCCCCGACGGGCAGTCCGGCACCGCCGCGACCGGCCTCGACGAGACGCCGCTGATCCAGGAGATCCTCGGTCAGCCGACGAGCGCGTTCGGCGTGCCCGGGATCTTCTTCGGCGCCTCGCTCGTCTTCTTCGCGTTCATCGGCTTCGACATCGTCGCGACGACCGCCGAGGAGACGAAGAACCCGCAGCGCGACCTGCCGATCGGCATCTTCGCGTCGCTCGTCATCTGCACGATCCTCTACGTGCTCGTGAGCCTCGTCGTGACCGGGATGGTCCCGTACACGAAGCTCGGCGTCGACGCCCCGCTGGCCTTCGCGTTCCAGGAGAACGGCGTGACGTGGGCCTCGACGCTCATCTCCGTCGGCGCCCTCGCGGGCCTCACCTCGACCGTGCTGATCCTCATGTACGGCCAGACGCGCGTGTTCTTCGCGATGGCGCGCGACCGCCTGCTGCCGCCGGCGTTCGCCCACGTCCACGAGCGCTACCGCACGCCGTACCGGATCACCTTCGTCACCGCGATCGCGGTCGCCCTGCTCGCGGCGCTGCTGCCGCTGAAGGTCCTCGGCGAGGCGACGAACATCGGCACGCTCTTCGCGTTCGTCCTCGTGTCGATCGCCGTGATCGTCCTGCGGCGGACCGACCCCGACCTGCCGCGCGCGTTCCGCACCCCGCTCGTCCCGCTCGTCCCGATCCTGTCGGTGCTCGCCTGCCTCTGGCTCATGCTCAACCTGCCGGTCGGCACGTGGCTGCGGCTCGTCGTCTGGATGGCGATCGGCTTCGTCGTCTACGTCCTCTACGCGCGCAAGCACAGCCGGGTCGCCGGCGACCCGGCCGCCGACGGCCGCTGAGCCCAGCCGCTCAGCCCGGGCCGGGTCCCCGGGCGACGGCCGGCTCGACCGTGGCCGGTCCGCGGCCGGCCCCCGTCGCGGATCAGCCGGCGGCCGGCGGCTCGACCGTCGAGCGCAGCGCGAGGTCGCGCAGCTGGGCCGCGTCGACCGGTGCCGGGGCGCCCGTCAGCGGGTCGCCGCCCGAAGCGGTCTTCGGGAACGCGATGACGTCGCGCAGCGAGTCGCGGGCGGCGCAGAGCGCGGCGAGGCGGTCGACGCCGAACGCGATGCCGCCGTGCGGCGGGGCACCGGCCTTCAGGGCGTCGAGCAGGAAGCCGAACTGCTCGTGGGCCTCCTCGGGGGTGAAGCCGAGGAGCTCGAGCACCGCCTCCTGCTGGTCGGTGCGGCTGATGCGGACCGAGCCGCCGCCGACCTCCCAGCCGTTGACGACGAGGTCGTAGGCGCGCGAGCGCAACGCGCCCGGCCCCTCGGCACCGTCGGGCCCGTAGGTGCCCGAACCGCGCAGGTCGTCGGCGGTGACGTCGCCGCCGCCCGGCGCGCACGGCTGGGTGAAGGGATGGTGCAGCGCGTCCCACCGCTGGTCGTTGCGCTCGAAGGCCGGGAAGTCGACGACCCACAGGACGTCGTTGCGGTCCTCGCGCAGGTCGAACCGGTCGGCGAGCTCGAGCCGCAGCGTGCCGAGGACCGAGGCGGCCGTCGGCGCCTGGTCGGCGACGATGAGCAGCAGGTCGCCGGGCGACGCGGAGAGGGTCGCCTTGATCGCGTCGATCTCCTCCGGGGTGAGGAACTTCGCGATCGGCGAGCGCCAGGAGCCGTCCTCCTCGACGAAGCCCCAGACGAGGCCGCCGGCGCCGCCCTTCTTCGCGATCTCGGTCAGCTCGTCGAGCTGCTTGCGCGGCACGGTCAGCGCGCCGGCGTTCAGGCCGCGGACGACCCCGCCCCCCGCGAGCGTCCCGGCGAAGACCTTGAACTCCGTGTCGCGCAGCGCGTCGGAGAGCTCCTGGATCTCGAGGCCGAAGCGGCGGTCGGGCCGGTCGTTGCCGTAGCGCAGCAGCGACTCGTCGTAGGAGAGCCGCTCCCACGCGGGGGGCTCGACCTCGAGCCCGCCGGCGGCGAACGCGCGCGCCATCACGCGCTCGAACGTCGCGATGACGTCCTCCTCGTCGACGAAGCTCATCTCCGCGTCGAGCTGGGTGAACTCCGGCTGGCGGTCGGCGCGCAGGTCCTCGTCGCGGAAGCAGCGCACGACCTGGTAGTAGCGCTCGATCCCGGCGATCATGAACAGCTGCTTGAAGAGCTGCGGCGACTGCGGCAGGGCGTAGAAGCCACCGGGCTGCAGGCGCGAGGGGACGAGGAAGTCGCGCGCGCCCTCGGGCGTCGAGCGCGTGAGGTAGGGCGTCTCGATGTCGAGGAAGCCCTCCTCCTCCATCGCAGCGCGGATCTCGCGCACGATCCGGCTGCGCAGCAGCAGCGCGTCGCGGTTGCGCTCGCGGCGCAGGTCGATGACGCGGCGCTTCAGGCGCAGCAGCTCGTCGACGTCGCCGTCCTCGTCGACCGGGAACGGCGGCGTCTCCGCCTCGGCCAGGACGTCGATCGCGGCGACGCGCAGCTCGACGTCGCCCGTGCGCATCTTCGGGTTGACGTGCTCGTCCTCGCGGGCGCTGATCTCGCCGGCGACGGAGATCACGTGCTCGGGCCGCAGCCGCTCGGCCGCGGCGAACACCTCGGGCCCGCAGTCGGCGGGATCGAAGACGACCTGCAGCAGGCCGGTCCGGTCGCGCAGGTCGACGAAGATCAGCCCGCCGTGGTCGCGCCGCCGGTGCACCCAGCCGGCGACCCGCAGCTCGACGCCGACCGCTGCCCGGCCGACGTTGCCCGCCCACTGCGAGCGGAAGCGGTTCTCGTGGACCGGCGCGCGCGCGACGCTGTCGCGGACGAGCTCGGCGATCCGCTCGTCGGTCGAGCGCGCGGAGGACTCGGCGGACGCAGACGACTCGGGAGCAGGCATGGCGGCGAACGGTACCGCCGGGCGCTCGGCGCGGGGGTCCCGGCCCCGCCCCGGGCGCCGGACCGGGCGGGCACCAAGCCGGAACGTTCCGCGACCGGCCCCTACCAGGGGGCGATTCCCGGAGCGTTCCGCGACGGACCCTCCGCCGAGGGAGCCTTCCCGGAACGTCCCGCGCGCGGCGTCGACGAGGGGCGCGGTCCGGAACGTTCCGCGGCCGGCCCCCGTCAGGGGCGATCTCCCGGAACGTTCCGCGGCTGGCCCCCGTCAGGGCGATCTCCCGGAACGTTCCGCGGTCGCCCCGGCACCGGTCGTGGCCGGGGCGCCTCGCCGGCGGCGCGGCTACTCCGGCGTGGGCTCGTCGTCCGGCCCGGACCACCGGTCCAGGCGCGCGAGGGCCGCGTCCGCGTCGGCGACCTGCTCCTCGACGCCACCGTCGCGATCGCGGACGGTGACGGCGCCGTCGTCGGCGACGGTCACGAGGTAGCGCGGGTTCGCGCGATCGGCACGGCGGCGCTGGCCCTTGAAGCCGCGACCGGCGAGATCGAGCTGCGCGCCGTAGCCGCGATCGGAGAGCGCGCGCGCCAGCGCGAACGCCTCCCGACGGCGCCCGTCGGCCCAGATGACGTACGCTGCCGGGCGCCGGAGCGCCGCGGGGTCGAAGTCCTCGCCCGCGACGAGCAGCAGCCGCTCGATCCCGGACGCCCATCCGACGGCGGGCGTCGCCGGGCCGCCGAGCTGCTCCAGCAGGCCGTCGTAGCGGCCGCCGCCACCGACGCCGGACTGGGCGCCGAGCGCGTCGCTCGTGAGCTCGAAGACCGTGCGGCTGTAGTAGTCCAGGCCGCGGACGAGGGTCGGGTCGACCTCGTAGGCGATGCCGGCGTCGTCCAGCAGCGCGCGCACCTCGGCGAAGTGCTCGGCGTCCTCCGGCGACAGGTGGTCCAGCAGCAGCGGCGCGTCGCGCATGACCTCGCGCGTCGCCGCGTCGTCGCTGTCGAAGGCGCGCAGGGGGTTGAGGTCGATCCGGGCGACGACCTCGGCGCTCAGCCGATCCTCGTGGGCGCGCAGGAACGCCGTCAGCCGCTCGCGGTAGGCCGCACGGCTCTCGATCGACCCGAGCGACCCCAGCCGCAGGCGCAGGGTGCGCGCGGGCCCGGCGGCCGTCGCCTGCTCGAGCGCGGCGCCCAGGTCCTCGCTCTCCAGCTCGCCGGCGACGGCGCGGCGGCGGACCGGGTCCGCCGCCGCCTGGTCGAGGAACGCACCGACGATCCGGTGCTGCAGGACGATCGACTCGGCGTCGAGGGCCGGGTCGTCGCTGCCCAGGGCCTCGGCCCCGAACTGCCAGAACTGGCGCTGGCGACCGGCCTGCGCGCGCTCGTAGCGGAAGAACGGCCCCCAATACCAGAGCCGCACCGGCTGCGGCAGCTTGTGCATGCCGTGCTCGAGGTACGCGCGGGCCACGCCGGCGGTGCCCTCCGGCCGCAGCGTCACGGAGCGCTCGCCGCGGTCGGTGAAGGTGTAGGTCTCCTTCTGCACGACGTCGGTCGAGGCGCCGACGCCGCGGTGGAAGAGCTCGGTGGACTCGAAGATCGGCGTCTCGATCCGCCGGTACCCCGCGCCCTCGAACCGCTGGCGGGCGATCTGCTCCAGCAGCTGGCGCTTCTCCGCCTCGTCCGGCGGGACGTCGTGGGTGCCGCGCAGCGCGCGGAGCGGCTCGCTCACGCGCCCTGCAGGTCGAGCAGGAACGGGTTCGTGCGCCGCTCCTGGCCGAGCGTCGTCGGGCCCATGTGGCCCGGGTAGACGGCGGTCGCGTCGTCGAAGCGCTCCAGCAGGCCGGCGATCGAGCGCATGAGCGTCGCGTGATCGGCGCCCGGCAGGTCCGTCCGGCCGACCGAGCCCTGGAAGAGGACGTCGCCGGAGAACAGCGCGCCCTCGTCGGGCAGCGCGTACGTGACGTGGTCGGGGCTGTGGCCCGGCGTGGAGACGACCTGGAAGTCGAAGCCGGCCAGCGACACGACGTCCCCGCCCTTCACCGGGTGCTCGGCCTCGTAGCCGCGGAACGGGCCGAAGCCCTCCCACCGCATGACGGCGTTCGGGTCGCGCAGGATCTCCAGCTCGCCCTCGGGGCACCAGACCTCGGCGCCGGTGGCGTCGTGCAGGTCGGCCACCGCGCCGATGTGGTCGAAGTGCGCGTGCGTGACGAGGATGCCGGCGAGCGTCACGCCGAGCTCCTCGAACGCCGCGAGGAGCTTCGGCGCCTCGTCGCCCGGGTCGACGATCACGGCCTCGCGCGCCTCGGGGCGACGGACGAGGAAGGCGTTCTCCTGGATCATGCCCAGGGTGAACATGCGGACGTCCACGGGGCTACCTCCGGCTCGTGGGCTGGCCGCCGAGCTTGGCGATCCGGCGACGGTAGAAGAAGCGATCGGCGTAGAAGCCGAACGGCGTGTACATGCCGACGAGCACGACGCCGGTGATGACGATCGACAGCGGGCTGCCGCCGAGGACGAGCATCACGACGACGAAGATCCCGGCGGCGACGAGCGCGCGGATGAAGGCGCTGCGCCACGTGGGCGGGCGCATCCGCGGATCGGCCGGCTGGCGCTTGCCGCCACGTCCTGACGCCGAGGACGCGCGCGGGCCCGTGGTCCCGTGCCGCTCGATCATCCCGGCGGCGTTGCCGCGGTGCTTGGTCCGGCGCTTCGTCTGACGTGCCATGCGCCCGCCAAGGGTACCGGCGCCACCGCCCCGCGAGTCCGGCGCCGCCCGGACGAGCGGTGGCCGTCGTGCGGGGAGCGATCGACGCGACCCGTACCCTGGACGCGGATGGCTCGCACTCGCCTCGGCCTGGTCCTCACGGGAGGCACGATCGGCTCGACCAGCGCCGGCGAGGCGGAGGTCGTGCGGCTCGTGCGCGGCCCGGACGCCGGCGGCCTGCCGAGCTGGCTCGCCGGCCCGCTGGCGGAGTTCGGTCCCCACCAGCTGACGGTCCGGCGGCCGATCGAGAAGCACTCAGAGGAGGCGCGCCCCGACGACTGGTCGGCGATCGCGGGCGCCTGCCGCGCGATGGTCGCCGGCGGGGTGGAGGCGATCTGCATCCTCCACGGCTCCGACACGATGAGCTATGCCGCCGCGGCGCTCTCCTTCGGCCTGGCGGACCTCGACGTCCCGATCGTCCTGACCGGCAGCAACCTGCCGCCCGACGCCGCCGCCAGCGACGCGCGCACGAACGTCGGGGCGGCGATGACGGCGCTGCGCGAGCTGCCCGGCGGCGTCTACCTCATCTTCGCGGGGATCCCGGGCGGCGACGCGCTCGTCCACCTCGGCACGCGCGTGCGCAAGGAGCGCGCGGCCGGCACGGCGTTCGTCTCCCCCAACGGCGGACCGGTCGCGATCGTCCGCAGCGGTCGCGTCGTGCGCCTGCGTCCCTGGCCGCGCCCGCGGCCCCCGGAGGACGTCCCGGTGGCCGCACGGTTCGACGCGCGGGTGCTCGAGCTGCGCGTCCACCCCGGGCTGCCGTTCACCGCGATGGAGGCGGCGTACGTCGCCGGAGGGCTGCACGGCGTCGTGACCGAGCTGTACCCCTGCGCGACCGGGCCGACCGGCGACGACGACACCTCGCTCGAGCGCTTCGCGCGCTTCGTCACCGAGCGCGGCGGGATCGTCGTCGGCACGGTGCCCGCGACCCCGGACGCCGGCGACGCGCCGTACCCGTCGCTGCCGACGCTGACGAGCGCCGGGATCGGGTTCCTGCCCGGCGTCCTGACGTCGACGGCGACGGTGAAGCTCATGTGGGCGCTCGCCGCCAGCGACGGGGACCCGGCGCTCGTCCGCAGCCTCATGCGGCGCACGATCGCCGGCGAGTCGATCGTCGGCACCGCCGGCCCGGCGCTGCCGGCGCCCGTCCGGCCGGAGACGGCCGCGCTGCGCGGGCGGCCGGTCGCCCGCTGAGGGACCCGGCCGAGCGTCGCGCGCCGGGCGCCCGGGCCGCGGCGCCCTCTCGCGACGCTGCGGCGTGGCGCCGCCGCGTCCGCGTCGGTGGGTGCGCCGCCGCGCCAGCTTCGCTGGGGCGCCGCCGGGCCAGCTTCGGTGGATCGGCGAGGTGCCGTACCGGCTTCGGCGGGGGGCCGGTCGCGGAGAGCGGGGGCCGGACCGCACGGACGCGTCGACCGAGATGGCGTGGCCGCTGCGCGGGCGCCGTCGCTCGGCCCGGCAGTGGCGATCAGTCCGCGAGGACGTCCTCGAGGATCCGCCGGCCGCGGACGGGCAGGTCGTCGGGGAATCCGGCGAAGGCCGCCCGCGGCGGCAGGCCGACGACCTCGCACGCCGCCACCGGCGCGTGCGCCGCGACCGCGGCGACGAGCCGTGCGAGCGGCACGGCGCGGTGGTCCTCCACGTTGCAGGAGACCTGGGCGATCGGGGCCGGCCCGTCGACCGGCACCGGGGTGCGCGCCGCCGTCTCGGCGAGCTGGGCCCGCTCGATCGCGGGCTCGTCCGTCGCCGAGCCGGTGCCCTCGTCCGTGGCCCTCGGCGTGTCGCGGTTCCCCGTTCGCGACGGACTCGCGGTCCGCGCCCCGGAATCCGCGTCGGCACCGGCGGCGGGCCCCGGGTCCTCGGCCGCTGCCCCGCGGCCGGCCGCCAGCCCCTCGGGGTGCCGCAGCTCGAGCCCGATCGCGCGGACGCCGGGCAGGCCGTCGGCGCCGCCCTCGCGGACCGCCGCGGCGATCCGCCGCGCGTCGTCGACCGTCGCCGGTGCGGCGAGCTCCACGTTGAAGGCCAGCAGCGGCGGGCGCGCACCGACGAGGACCGCCCCCGCCGTCGGGTGCAGCCGTGCGGGACCGAAGTCGGGGCGCAGCTCGCCTGCCGCGAGGCGCCGGGCCAGCGCCCCCGGTCCACCGCGCCGGACCTCCGCGCGGGTACGCCCGTCGCCGAGCAGCCCGTAGAGGAAGACCGGCAGCCCGAGCGCGCCGAGCCGGTCGCCGAGGACGAGCGCCTCGAGGATCGCCGCGCCCCGACGGGCGTCGTCGAGGAAGACGATCGGCGCGACATCGAGCGCGCCGACGTGCGGGTGGATCCCGCGCGCGGTGGCGAGGTCGATCCGCGCGAGCGCCTCCGCCGCCCCGGCGGCGACGGCGTCCGCGAGCGTGCCCGGCGTCCCGGCGAGCGTGTGGACGCTGCGGTGGTGGTCCGGATCGACGTGCACGTCGAGCACCCGCGCTCCGCCGGAGGCGTACGCCGCGCCGACCGCGTCGACGACGGGCCGCAGGCGGCCCTCGCTGACGTTCGGCACCGCGAGCAGCAGGCGCGGGTCGGCGGCGTCGGTCGGGATCTGCGCGGGCCGGTCCACGCCCCGGATCCTGACGCCTCGGGCGCGCCCGTCGACCGTCGGCCGGCCCGGTGTCCACGCCCAGCGCCCCGACCGGCCGCGCCGGCGTGCGGGACGCTATGCTCCACCGCCCCCGCCGGAGTAGCTCAGTCGGTTAGAGCAGCGGAATCATAATCCGCGTGTCGGGGGTTCGAGTCCCTCCTCCGGCATCCCGAGAAGGCCCGCTACGGCGGGCCTTCCTCGTTCCCGCCCGCCGCGGGACACCATCCGACCGACGAACCGGATTCCCGCCGACCGGAAGCCGGTTCGCGGCGCGCGCCGCCGGGTAGCGCAGCCCCATGAGGACGACCCTCGACCCCGCCCGCGGCTGACCGGTGCCCACCGCGCACCGCCTCGGCTTCGCCGTCAAGGTCCTCGGCGACGGCGGCCTGCCGTCGCACGACACCCGTCGGTGGCAGTCCGGACCGCACCTGCGCCACTCGCTGGAGCTGCTCGGCGCGATCCTCGAGCGACTCGAGCGGGACGACGTCCGGATGTACCGGCTGCCGACGCAGCTGGCGCCCTACGCGACCCTCCCGGGCCATCCGGAGTTCCACGGGCAGGTCGGGGAGTGCGCCGACGAGCTCGCGGCGATCGGGGAACGGGTGGCCGAGCTCGGCATCCGGCTCTCGAGCCACCCGGGCCAGTACACCGTCCTGAACTCCGAGAACCCCGAGACGCAGCGCGCCGCGGCGGCCGAGCTCGAGGTCCAGGGAGCGCTCTTCGACGCGATGGGGCTCGGGCCCGAGGCCGTCGTCGTGCTGCACGTCGGCGGGGCGGCCGGTGGCGCCGACGCGGCGCGCGGGCGGTTCGAGGAGGGCTTCGGGCTGCTCTCCGACGCGGCGCGCCGGCGGCTCGTGATCGAGAACGACGACCGGACCTTCGGACTCGTCGACGTGCTGCCGCTCGCGCGGGCGATCGACCGTCCCGTCGTCTTCGACGTGCTGCACCATCACTGCCACGACCCCGAGGGCCTGACCGTCGCCGAGGCGCTGCCGCTGGCCCTCGACACGTGGCCGGACGACGTCCGGCCGAAGATCCACTACAGCTCGCCCCGCACCGTGCTGGGCGAGAAGGAGCGCAAGGTCGGCCGGCGCGTCGAGCGCACGCCCGTCCTGCCCCAGCTGCGCGCCCACGCCGACACGATCGACCCGATCGGATTCGAGGAGCTGCTGCGCGGACCGCTCGGCGCGCGCGACGTCGACGTGATGCTCGAGGCGAAGGCGAAGGACCTCGCGCTGCTCGCCCTGCGCGACCACCTGGTGGGTCGCGGGTTCGCCTGGCGGGCCGGCGAGCTGCTCGTCTGATCGGGGGACCGGCCGCCGCCGTCGGGCCGCCCGGCCGTCGCGGGACGACGACGCCGCAGGCCCGGTGGCCGTCCGCGCGCGCCGGCGGACGGCCGACCGCGACGGTCAGTGCGCTCCCGCTCCCGCGCCCTCGACCGGCGGGGCGGAGGCGAGCTCCTCCCGGCTCGTGCGCACGAGCACGGCCGCGACGACCGCCCCGAGGAAGGTCAGGCCCGCGGCCCACCAGAACACCGTCGTGTAGCCGTGCAGGACGCTCTCGGCCCCGACGGCCGGGCCCGGATGGTCTGCGGCGTAGCCGTCGACCGCGCTGGCGAACAGCGTCGAGAGCAGCGCGATGCCGATCGAGCCGCCGACCTGCTGGGCGGTGTTCAGCATCGCCGACGCGACGCCGGTGTCGCGCTCCTGCACCCCGAGGGTCGCGGTCGAGAACGTCGTCGGGAAGAGGAAGCCGCCGCCGACCCCGATGACGAGCAGGCCGGGGAGCACCGCGCCGGCGTACCCCGCGTCACCGTCGATCCGCAGCGCGAACCACGCCGCGCCGATCGCCGCCAGGACGAGGCCGCCGATGATCAGCGGCCGCGGGCCGAACCGCGGCAGCAGGACCCCGGCCGTCAGGCCCGATACGACGATGATCGTGAGGTTCATCGGCATGAACGCGAGGCCCGCCTCCGTCGGCGTGTAGCGGAGGTTCTGCTGCAGGAAGTACGTCAGGAACAGGAAGACGCCGAAGAGCACGATCCCGAAGACCGCGATCGCGAAGTACGAGCCGCCGCGCGCCGGATCCAGGACCACCCGAAGGGGCAGCAGCGGCTCCGCCGCGCGGCGCTCGACGAGCACGAACGCCGACAGCACGATCGGCGCGATCACGAGCGCGACGATCGTCAGCGTGTCGCCCCAGCCGTTCGTCTCCGCGTTCGAGACGCCGAAGACGAGCGCGAAGAGGCCGACCGTCGCCGTGAGCGCGCCCGGCAGGTCGATCCCGCGACGGTGCCCGCCTGCGGTCCGGTCGCGGTGGTGCGCGCGGATGATCGACACCGACGCGACCGCGACCGGGATCGCGAAGAGGAGGTTCACGTACAGGCACCAGCGCCAGGAGAGCGCGTCGGTGAGGATGCCGCCCAGCAGCAGGCCGATCCCCGCGCCGACGCCGGCGATCGCGCCGTAGATGCCGAACGCCTTGCCGCGCTCCGCCGGGTCGGTGAACGTCACCGAGAGGATCGCCAGCGCGGCGGGCGCCAGCAGCGCACCGAAGACGCCCTGCAGCGCGCGAGCCGCGACGAGCACGCCGAAGCTCCCGGCCGCGCCGCCGAGCGCGGACGCCGCGGCGAAGCCCACGAGGCCGACGACGAACGCCTGCTTGCGGCCGAACAGGTCGCCGATCCGGCCGCCGAGCAGCAGCAGCGAGCCGAACGCCAGCGCGTACGCGGTGACGACCCACTGCCGGTTGTCGTCGTCGAAGCCGAGGTCGGTCTGGGCCGACGGCAGCGCGATGTTCACGATCGTCGCGTCGAGGACGACCGTGAGCTGGGCGACGCCGACGAGGGCGAGGACGAGCCAGCGACGTGCGTCGTTCACGTCGGGGCCCGCTGGTGCGGTGCTCATCATGAGCGCTCCTGGGAACGTGGGCGGCCGCGGCGCCGCGACCCGGGACGGCGCGACCCTACGCCGTGCGTCGCCCGGGTTGCGTGAGGCATCCGCTTGAACTTCCGGGCCGATGCTGGACACTTCCCGTGAGGGTGGGTCCCCCAGCGTCGCCGGCCCGTCCCGTCCCGTGACCGTCTACGTCGACCCCGCGATCTGGCCCTGGCGCGGGCGCCGCTGGTGCCATCTGCGCGCCGACGATCCGGAGGAGCTCTTCGCCTTCGCGGCGCTGCTCGGGCTGCCGCGCGCGTGGCTGCAGACGACGCCCGGCCGGCCGTGGAAGGACCACTACGACCTGCCGGAGGACCTGCGCTTCCAGGCGGTCGCGCTCGGCGCGGTCGAGATCGACGTCACCGGCGCCGCCCGGCTGACCCGTCGCCTGCGCGACCGCCACGAGGCCCGCGGGACGGCGGAGGACGGCGCGCCGCCGGACCCGGCACCATCCCGGGCACGATGATCACGCCCGAGCCGATCAACGCCCGCTTCGTCGGCGGCCCGCTCCACGGCGAGACGCACCTGCTCGCCCACCGCCTGCCGTTCGTGCAGGTGCCGGCACCGGGCGAGGAGTTCTTCGCGCGCCTGCACGTCGAGCGGCCGGAGGGCGTCGAGGACGCCTACCTCTACGCCGTCGAGGGCGCCCAGGACGAGGAGACCCTCGTCTACCGGCACGTGGCGGAGGCGTAGGCCGCGGGCCGCGCCCGGCCGTCGGCGTCGGCGGCGATCTGCACGCCGCTCGCGCGACGGGGGCACCGGCGCCCGCTCCCGCTCAGCGCGCCACGGCCGACCCGTCGCCGGAGAACCGCTCGCGCAGCTCGCGCTTCAGCAGCTTGCCCGACGGGTTCTTCGGCAGCACGTCGACGACGTGGACGGCCTTCGGCACCTTGAACGGCGCCAGGTGCTCCTTCGCGTGGGCGATCAGCGCGTCCGGCGCCGCGCCCTCGCGCAGGACCACGACGGCGGTGATCGCCTCGATCCAGCGCTCGTGCGGGGTCGCGATCACCGCGACCTCGGCGACGGCGGGGTGCGTGTAGAGCGCCTCCTCGACCTCGCGCGAGGCGACGAGGACCCCGCCGGTGTTGATGACGTCCTTCACCCGGTCGACGACGAAGACGTAGCCCTCGGCGTCGCGCCGGACGAGGTCGCCGGAGCGGAACCAGCCGTCGCGGAACGCCTCCGCGGTCGCCTCCGGCTTGCCCCAGTAGCCGGTGCAGAGCTGCGGCGAGCGGTAGATGCACTCCCCCAGCTCGCCGTCGGCGACGTCGCGGCCCTCCTCGTCGACGACGCGCAGCTCGACGAAGAGCACCGGCCGCCCGGCGGCGTCCGGGCGGGCGTCGTGCTCCTCCGGCCGCAGGACCGTCGCGAGCGGCCCGATCTCCGACTGGCCGAACGCGTTGTAGAAGCCGACGCCGGGCAGCGCCTCCCGCAGCCGCTGCAGCACCGGCACGGGCATGATCGACGCCCCGTAGTAGGCCTTCGTGAGCGTGCCGAGGTCGCGCGTGCGGAAGTCGGGATGCTCGCCGAGCGCGATCCACACCGTCGGCGGCGCGAAGAGGCTCGTGATCCCGTCGCGCTCGACGCGCTCCAGCAGGTCCGCCGGGTCCGGCGCCTCGACGAGGTGCGCGGTCGCGCCGAGCGCGAGGTACGGCACGAGGAACACGTGCATCTGCGCCGAGTGGTAGAGCGGCAGCGCGTGGACGGGGACGTCGCGCTCATCGAGGTCGAGGGCGACGATGCAGCTCACGTACTCGTGCACGAGCGCGCGGTGGGTCATCATCGCGCCCTTCGGCGCGGACGTCGTGCCGGAGGTGAACAGCAGCTGCGCGAGGTCCGCGTCGCGCACGTCGGCGACGACCGCGGGCACCGGGCCCTCCGCGGTCGCCCACGCGAGGACGTCCCCGGCGCCGCCGCCGTCCCCGTCGCGCAGCGTGCCGCGATGGCGCACCGCGGGCAGCCCGTCGGCGATCGCGTCGACCTGCCCGGAGAGCGACGGGTCGACGAAGACCGCGGCGCACTCGGGCTGCCCGACGAGGTAGCGCAGCTCCTCGCCGGCGACGTTGTAGTTCACCGGGACGTGGACGAGGCCCGCCCGGGCGCAGCCGAGGAAGAGCAGGACGTACGCGTCGGAGTTGCGGCCGTAGCCGGCGACGCGGTCGCCCTTCACGAGGCCGAGCCCCAGCAGGCGCGCCGCGACCCGGCTCACGGCCTCGTCGAGGGCGCGGTACGTCCACGACCGCGGGCCGGCGTGCAGCGCGACCCGATCGGGCACGCGCGCCGCGCTCCGGCGGACGAGGTCGGAGATGGTGCTGGGGAAGCTCGGGGTCATGGAGGCGCACGGAGGTCGGTCGACGACGGCGCCCCCGACGCTCGCGCCCGCGGCGGCGCCTGTCAACCGGCGGGCGCCCGCCTGCCTGGTGGTCCTACCAGCGCTCGATGCGGCCCTGCGAGAGGACCTGCCCGCTGCGCACGGTCGTGGCCGTGGCGCGGACGTTCTCGCGGGCGACGCCGACGCGGCGCGCGAGCGACTCGGCCGTGGCGAGGAGCAGCCGCTCGATCCGCTCCTGCGGGTGGAGGTCCGGGATCTGGACGTCCACGAGGACGGGGTGCTGCAGCTCGTCGAGCGTCGCGCCCGCGACGCCGCCGGTGACGTAGTGGCCCGGCTGGAGCCAGGTCCACGCGATCGAGATCCGATCGAGCGGGATGCCGGTCGCCGCGGCGATGTCCTCGCCGAGGCCCTCGATGACCGTCCGGACATCGACCGGCTCATGAGACGGCAGGGCGCGCACGTGGACGATCGGCATGCGCCCGCACGGTACCCGCTCCGGCGGACCGCTGGCGGGTCGTCGCTCCTCCGCCGTCGCGGCGTGCACCGGCACCACCCCGTCCGCACCGGCCCGGGACGACGGTGGACGCCGTCCGCGCCCACCGGGAACGCGACTCGCCGGGCGCCGCCTCCGGGAGTAGGCTGCTGGCCCGTGGCGAGCGGAGAGCGAGCACCCGCGCGGTCAGCCGCGACCGTGTCGACCTTCCTCGACGTCCTCGGCGAGGACGATCAGCGCGAGCTGCGCCGGCGCGCGGTCGTCCGGCGGTTCGCCCGCGGCAGCGCCATCGCCCACGCCAACCAGCTCGGCGACCGCGTCCTCGTCCTGCTCGACGGGCACGTGAAGCTCACGCGCGTGACGCCCGAGGGACGCGACGTGCTGCTGGCCGTCCGCGGCCCCGGCGACCTCGTCGGCGAGCAGTCGGCGATCGACGGGGCCGTCCGCTCCGCGTCGATCGTCGCGCTCGATGCCGTCGAGGCGCTCGCGATCGCGCCCGACGACTTCCTGAGCTACGTCACGACGGTGCCCGACGCGGCGCTGTACGTCATGCGCAACCTCAACGAGCGCCTGCGCGACGCCGACCGCAAGCGCGTCGAGCACGCCGCGCACGACGTCGTCGGCCGGCTCTCGGCCCGGATCATCGAGCTCTGCGAGCGGTTCGGCGTCGAGGACGACGACGGCGGCCTGCGGATCGACCTGCCGCTGACGCAGGAGGATCTCGCCGGCTGGGTGGGGGCCTCTCGCGAGGCGACGAGCCGCGCGCTGCAGCAGATGCGCGAGCTCGGCTGGGTCACCACGGCCCGGCGGTCCGTCGTCTGCCACGACGTCGCCGCGGTGCGGCGCCGCGCCGAGGGCTGAGCCGTGCGCCGCCCCGAACGCGACCCAGGTCACGCTCGACCGGTGACCGATCGCCTCCTTCGCCCCCGTCCCGCCCGGGAGGCTCCGGTCGTGTCCTGCGCACCGCCCTCCCCCGTCCGCGCCCTCGGGCGCTCGACGCTGCTGGCCCTCCTCGGCCTCGGCGCCCTCGCGGCGCCCGCCGGCGCGGCCGCCGTCCGCGAGTTCGTCGTCCCCCCGGTCGACGGCGTCCCCACGCGTCCGGCGGGCATCACCGCCGGCCCCGACGGCGCGCTCTGGTTCGCCGCGGCCGGGACGGCGCAGATCGGCCGCACGACGACGTCCGGCACGACGACCCTGTTCTCCGCGCGCGAGCAGCTCTCGACCGCGCGCCAGATCGCGCCGCCGACGACGACGGGCACGACGACCGTCCCGACGCAGACCACGACGCCCGCCCCCACGACCACCACGACGACCGAGCCGCCACCGCCCCCCACGCCGACCGTCCCGCACCGGATCGCCACCGACGCCGGCGGCCGGCTCTGGTTCACCGATGCCGCCGGCGGCATCGGACGGATCACCGCCGACGGGGCCGTGCGCCGGTTCGCCGCGCCGGCGGCCGGCGCGACCTCGGGCATCACGCGCGGGCCGGACGGGGCCGCGTGGTTCACGATGCCCGACGCGAACCTCGTGGTCCGTGTCGAGGAGGTCGACGGCGGCGCGGCGTACCGGCAGTACCCGCTGTCCGGCGACCGCGGCCCGACCGAGATCGTCACCGGGCGCGACGGGAGCCTCTGGTTCCTCGAGCCGCGCGCGAACGCCGTCGGCCGGCTCGCGCCCGACGGCCTCATCACGCACTACGCCATCCCGAGCGCCGGCGCCGACCCGCGGGGCATCGCCCTCGGCCCGGACGGCGAGATCTGGTTCACCGAGCGCGCGAGGCGCAAGATCGCGCAGATCACGACCTTCGGCGTCGTGACGGAGCTGTCGCTGCCGGGCACCGAGACGCAGCCGGGGGCCCTCGCCTCCGGTCCCGACGGGGCGCTGTGGTTCACCGAGCTCGCCGCCGCGCGCAACTCGATCGGCCGGATCACCGTGCAGGGCGCCGTGTCGCGCTACGGCCTGCCGAGCGCCGGGTCCGGTGCCTCCGACGGCATCGTCCGGCTCGGCGACGCGCTCTGGTACACCCGCGGTGCCGACCGCGTCGGCCGCGTCACGCCGCTGCCGGAGCCCGTCGCGGGCCGCAGCGTGAACCTCGAGCCGCTGTCGGGCACGGTGAAGGTCCGCCTGCCGGGCGCCAAGGTGTACCGCACGCTGCCCGACGTCGGCGCCCTCTTCCCCGTCGGCTCCCGGATCGACGCGCGCGCCGGGCGCGTCCGGCTGACGAGCGCCGTCGGCGCCGGCAGTCCGCTGACGAAGACCGCCGAGTTCCGCGACGGGATCTTCACCTTCGAGCAGTCGACCACGGCCCGCGACGGCCTCGTCACCGCGACGATGGTCGGTCGGCGCGAGAACTGCGCCCCGGCCGGCCGCGCCGACGCGCGCGGGCTCGTCCACGCGAAGAAGAAGGCCAAGCGGCGGGGCCGTCGTCTCTGGGGCAACGGCAAGGGCCGCTACCGGATCCGCGGCACCCGGGCGGCCGCCACCGTGCGCGGCACCCACTGGGGCGTCGAGGACACGTGCGCGGGCTCGTCCGTCGTGAAGGTCCGCGACGGGTCGGTGACGGTGCGCAACCTCGTGACCGGTCGCGACGTCGTGGTCCGCAAGGGCGGGCGCTACGTCGTGCGCCGCCCCCGCCGGTGAGCCGGGCGCCCGGCGGCCGGCGCGCGCGGGCGGCGCTGCGCTCCCGGACCGCCGTCCTCGTCGCCGCGGCGGTCCTGAGCGCGGCGCTCGCGTTCACCGCCGACCTCCTCGGCGGGCTGGCCAGCGCCGAGCGCACGACGGTCGACGCCCGCTTCCAGCTGCGTGGCGAGGATCGCGACCGAATCGGCCCGGTGCCGATCGCCGTCGTCGGGATGGACACGAAGAGCCTCGGCGAGATCGACGAGTATCCGCTGCCGCGGCGGTGGCACGCCCGCGTGATCGACCGCCTCGTCGCCGCGGGGGCGCGGGTCGTCGCCTACGACGTCCAGTTCACCGAGCCGTCCCCGAGCGCTCGAGACGACGAGGCGCTGCTGGACGCCGTCGACGCGGCGCCGCGGATCGTGCTCGCGGCGACGGAGACCGACCGCGACGGCGCGACCGCGGTCCTCGGCGGCCCGTCGATGCAGCGCGACCTCGGCGTGCGCGTCGGGCACACCGGCGTGGATCGCGACGACGACGGCGTCGTCCGCCGCTTCCGCACCGCGCGCGACGGCCTCGTCGCGTTCCCGGTCGTCGCCGCGGAGCTCGCGACCGGGCGTCGTGCCACCGCAGCCGACGGGTCCGGGCGCTGGGTCGACCTCGTCGGTCCGAGCGGGTCGTTCCCCCGGTACTCGCTCGTCGACGTGGCGAAGGGCCGCGTCCCGGCCGCGCGGCTGCGCGGGCGGATCGTCGTCGTCGGCGCGACGGCCCCGTCGCTGGGCGACATCCACGCCACCGCGACCGACGCCGCGATGCCCGGACCGGAGCTCCTGGCCAACGCGATCGCGACGACGCTGCGCGGCGACCCGATCCGCGACGCCGGTGGGGCGTGGAACGTGCTGCTGACCCTGCTGGCGGCACTCGCGGCGCCGCTCGTCGCTCGTCGCCGCGGGCCGGTGAGCACCGTCCTCGCCGCCGCGGCAGCGGCGCTGCTCCTGGGGGTCGTGGCCTACGGGGCGTTCCTCGCCGATCGCGTCGTCGACGTGGCGACCCCGGCGCTCGCGCTCGGCCTCGGCACGCTGACGGCGCTGGCGATCTCGACGGCGTTCGAGGCCGCCGGACGACAGCGCACCCGCGAGGTCTTCGCCCGGTTCGTCGCCGCCGACGTCGTCGACGACGTGCTCGCCGAGACGGGCCGCGACGTGCGCCTGGGCGGGATGCGGACCGACGCGAGCGTGCTCTTCTGCGACCTGCGGGGCTCCACGGCCCTGCTCGAGCGGCTGGACCCCGAGGAGGGGATCGCCGTGCTCAACCGGTTCCTCGCCGCGATGAGCGACGCGGTCGACCACCACGGCGGCACGATGGTCGGGTTCCGCGGCGACGGCCTGATGGCGGTGTTCGGCGCGCCGCTGGCCCAGGAGGACCACGCCGACCGGGCGCTGGCCGCGGCGCGCGAGATGACGGGGCCCGCGCTGCGCGGGGTCCTCGCCGAGCTCGCCGCCGACGGGCTGGAGACGGACCTGCGGATGGGCGTCGGGATCGCGTCGGGCCTCGTCATGGTCGGCAACGTCGGCTCGCAGCGGCGGATGGAGTACACGGCGATCGGCGACCCGGCGAACGTCGCCGCGCGGCTCGAGGGGATGACGAAGGACCATCCCCACCCGATCCTGCTGAGCGACGCCACCCAGGCGCGGCTGGCGCGCCGCGACGGCCTGACGTCGCTCGGCGCGCTCGCGGTGCGCGGCCGGTCGGGGACGATCGTCGCCTGGGGCGCGGACCCCGGCCCCTGACGGACGGCCCGCACCCGCGGACCCCGACGCCTGACGGACGGCCCGCACGCGCGGACCTCGGCGGCGGGACGGCAAGCCCGTCCCCGGGACGATCGTCGCCCGGGGCGGCGGCCGCCGCGCCGCCGTCAGCGCCGCGCGGCCTCCGCGGCGGCCGCGACGGCGAGCTGGTCGGCGCGGTCGTTCAGCGCCTTGTGCGCGTGCTCGGACCCGGTCTCGTGGCCGCGGACCCAGTGCCAGCGAACCGCGGCGTGGCGCCCGATCTCGGCGTCGAGGGCCTGGACGAGGTCCTGGTTCTTCACCGGCGAGCCGGACGCCGTCTTCCAGCCCTTGCGCTTCCAGCCCGCGAGCCACTGCGTCATCGAGTTCAGCACGAGCTGCGAGTCGGTGACGATGCAGACGGTGCTGCCGTCGGGCAGCGAGCGCAGCCCCTCGAGGACCCCGGTGTACTCCATCCGGTTGTTCGTCGTGTCCGGGTCGCCGCCGGAGAGCTCGACGGGCGTGCCGCCCTCCTCGGCCGGCGGCACGACGATCGCCGCCCACCCGCCCGGTCCCGGGTTGCCCTTGCAGGCCCCGTCGGTCCAGATGAGCGTCTCGCCCGGGCGCTGCTCGACGGGGGTCTCGACGACCTTCGGACGGGGACGGCGTCGGCGCGGCGCAGGCATCGGCGGGCGAGGATAGTCGCGCGGGCCCCCGGACGAGCCCCGCCCGCGCGACCGACGACGCCCCCTGGACGCGTCATCGGTCACGGTCGGCCGCCCGCCGGGCGACGACGATGTCGCCATGGTCCACCGCGCCTCCTTCCGCTCCCCCCGCCGCGCCCTGCCGCTGGCCGCCGCGACGGCGTCGCTCGCCCTCGGCCTGCCCGCCGTCGCCGGCGCCGCCCCGTCCGTCGACGGCGACTTCGCCCTCCCCGAGCAGCCCGTGCGGCTCGCCGCCGGCCCCGACGGCAACGTCTGGGCCACGATCGGCGGCGCCGACGACGTCGCGCGCGTCACCCCCGACGGCACCGTCACGACGTTCGACCTGCCCGGCGTCACGAGCCCCGTCGGCATCGCCAGCGGCCCGGACGGCGCCCTCTGGGTGACGCAGTCCGGCGGCGTGGCGCGCTTCGCCGCCGCCGATCCGGCGGGGACGACGACCGCGACGCCCCTGCCGTCGATCGTCGACCCGCGCGAGATCGTGGCCGGCCGCGACGGCGTGCTCTGGTCCGCGTCGGGCGACAAGGTCCTGCGGATCCCGTCCGCGGCGCCCGCGACGGCCACGGCGACCACCGTGCCCGGCATGAGCGCGCGCTCGATCGCGCTGGGCGCCGACGGCGGACCGTGGATCGCGGACTTCGGCAACGAGCGGGTCGTGCACCTGCAGGCCGACGGCAGCTCGCCGTCGTTCGCGTCCTCGCGCAGCGGCGGCGGCCCGCAGGGGATCGCCGCGGCCCCGGACGGTCGCGTGGCCTTCACCGACCCGACGGCGAACCCCCACGTCGTCGGACGCCTGACGCCCGGTGGGACGCCGGCCTTCACCGAGCTGCCGGGCACCGACCCGTTCGGGATCGTGCACGCCGCCGACGGCGCCTTCTGGACCGCGCAGTTCGCCGGCGACCGCGTGAGCCGGATCGCCGACGACGGCACCGTGACGAGCGTCGCGCTGCCGGCCGGCTCCGGACCGCGCTACCTCACCCCCGGCCCGGCGGGCAGCACCACCGTGTGGGTGGGCCTGGAGACGACGAAGCGGATCGTCCGCATCAGCGGCCTCGTCCCGCCGACGAGCGGCGGCGGGACCGGTGGCGGCGGGGCGGCCGGCACCGGCGACGCCCCCGGCACCGGCGGTCCCGGGACGACGCCCGTGACCATCCGCGGCCTGCGCGTCAGCCCCGCCCGCTTCGTCCCGGGCACCCGCCTGCGGGCGGCGACCCGCCGCCGAGCCGCCGTCGGCACCCGGATCAGCCTGCGCTCGAACGTCGCCACGACGGTGACGCTGCGGATCGAGCGCGCCGTCATGGGTCGTCGCAAGGGCGGGACCTGCCGGCCCAAGGGTCAGGTCCGGCGCGGTGCCTCCTGCGTGCGGCGCTGGACCGGCGTCACGACGATCCGCAAGGCCGTCGGCACCACGACGACCCGGGTGACCTTCCTCGGCCGCGTGAAGGGCCGCAGCCTGCCGGCCGGGCGCTACCGCGTCCGCGCGACGCTCGGCGGCGCGACGGCCGGCGGCCCGAGCGCGGCGTTCCGGATCGGCTGATCCTCGAGCGCCGGCCGGCCCCCGCCGCCGCCGCGCCGCCGATCGTCCGCGGACCCGGCTGCGCACGACCGGCCGCGCGGGACCGGCGCCGCTCAGGCGAAGAGGTCCTGCGCGAGCCACCGGCCGCGCCCGATCCCGCCCGGGATCGCGAACACGGCGCTGCCGGTGTGCTTGATGTACTCGTTCAGCGCGTCGGCGGTGCCGAGCCGGCGCTGCAGGGCGGCGAACTGGCGGTGCGGGTCGCGCTGGTAGGCGAGGAAGAAGAGCCCCGCGTCGAGCTGCCCCGTGCGGGGGTCGATGCCGTCGGTGAACGAGTAGCCGCGACGCAGGAGCTCGATGCCCTTCGTCGTGTCGGGCGACGCGAGGCGGATGTGGGCGGTGTCGCCGATCAGCGGCAGCCCGTCCCCGCCCCGCGCGCGCAGGTCGACCGGGTCGAACTCGTCCTGGCGACCGATCGGCGCGCCGGAGATCTTCCGCCGGCCGATGACGCGCTCCTGCTCGTCGATGGCGGCGCGGTCCCAGGACTCGATGAGCATCCGGATCCGACGGGCCACGAGGTAGCTGCCGCCCCGCATCCAGCGCTGCGGCTCGTCGGGTGCGACCCAGACGTGCCGGTCCAGGCGCTCGGCCTCCTCGGCCCGCAGGTTGTTCGTGCCGTCCTTGAACCCCATGAGGTTCCGCGGCGTGTCCTGGCTGCGGCTCGTCGTCGACGTGCGGCCGAACCCGAGCTGGGTCCAGCGCAGGACGACGACGCCGCGCCCGAGCCGGGCGAGGTTGCGCACCGCGTGGAAGGCGACCTGCGGATCGTTGCTGCAGGCCTGGACGCAGAGGTCCCCGTCGGAGCGCTCGGGGTCGAGCTGGTCGCCCGGCAGCGCGCCGAGCCGCCGCAGCGCGGCGGGACGCCGGTGCGCGAGCCCGAGCCGGTCCTCGCCGTCCCGCTCGAAGAACGACGGGCCGATCCCGAAGGTCACCGTCAGCCGCGCAGGAGGCAGCCCGTGGGCCTCCCCCGTGTCCTCGGGCGGCTCGCCGTCGCTGGGCGCCAGCGGGCCGACGGCCTGGCCGGCGGTCAGGCGCTCCGCCGCCTCCGTCCAGATCTGGAACAGCTCCCGGACCTGCGCGACGTCGTCGGTCAGCAGGTCGAAGGCCGCGAAGACGAGCCGGTCCTGCGCCGGCGTGGCGATGCCGGCCTGGTGGGCGCCGTGGAACGGGACCGTCGCGCCGTGGTCCGGCGCCTCGTCGCTGGCCTCGGCGATCGCGTAGCCCCCGGCGCCGGCGGCCCCGGCCACGCCGACCGCCCCGGCGACGCCGAGGAGGCCCCGTCGGGTCAGGCCACGGCGGGAGGTGCCGTGGGCGGGCTGTGCGGCGCGGTCGGTCACCGCCCTAGTGCAGCACCTTGCCGGCCACGAGGGAGAGCGGCTCGGCCAGCGCGTCGATCTGCTGGCTGAAGCGCTTGCGGTCCGCGTCGGTCAGCTCGTCGTAGAGCGCGAAGCCCAGCGGGGTCTTGCGACGGTACGCGTCGAGGCCCTCCTGCACGTCGGCGAAGCGCGCCTGGATCGTCGTGACGAGCTCGCCCTCGCCCCGCTCCTTCAGCGCGGGGACGAGCAGCTCGAACGCCTTGCGCGCGCCCTCGAGGTTCCCCTGGAAGTCCGCGAGGTCGGTGTGCGAGTAGCGGTCCTCCTCGCCGGTGATCTTCGAGTTGGCGACCTCGTCCAGGAGGCCGAGCGCGCCGTTGGCGAGCTGCGCCGGCTGGATCTCGACCTGCTTCACCCGCGCGGCCAGGGCGCCGATGTCCTTCTGGAGCTTCGTGGCGTAGCGCTCGGTGCCCTTCGTCGTGTCCTTCGTCCACAGGATCTGCTCGATCCGGTGGAAGCCGGTCCACTGCGCCCTGTCGGCGACGTCGTTGACGCGCGCGTCGATCTGCGGGTCGAGGTCGCCGAAGCTCTCGGCGATCGGCTCGATCCGCTCGTAGTGCATGCGCAGCGGGCCGAACTGGTCCTTGGCGCCTTGCAGGTCGCCGCCCTTCAGCGCGGCGACGAAGGGCGCCACGCCCCGGACGAGCTCGGCCGTCTCGCGCTCGACGTAGGCCTTGTACTGCTCGACGGCCTTCGCGAGCGCCGGATCGTCGGCGTCGCCGGGCGTGGCCACCGATCCGCCGGTGACGGTGAGCTTCGCCTTGCCGTAGTGCGGATCGTCCTCGCCGTTGGCCGCGAGGATGCAGTTCATGACGTACGTGCCGGGCTGCAGCGTGAGGCTGAAGTTCCCGGACAGGCCCGGCGCGAGGTTCTCCTTCTCGCCGAGGATGATGCCGTCCTCGTTGAGGACCTCGAACTCGTCGACCTGGCTCGAGGACGGGTTCTTCGCCTCGAAGGTCACGGCACCCGACCGGACGCTCGCCGTCGCCGGCTCGCAGCCGCCGTCGCCGATCGTCACCGCGACGCGCTGGCTGCTCCCGCCGGCCGTCGTCGCCGCCGCGCCCGAGCCGCCCGTCGTGGCCGTGTCGTCGTCGCTGCCGCATGCGGCCAGGCCGGTGGCCGTCACGCCGGCCGCGGCGAGCGCGAGGAGGCGGGAACGTGAGAGACGCTGCATGGGTGCTCCTGGGATCGGTCGCCGCGCCGCGCGGGCGTCAGGCGGTCTGGGGGGCGGCGGCCTGGGCCGGCGTGCCCCGACGCCAGCGCTCGGGCCACAGGACGAAGGCGAGCATCGGCACGGCGTACGCGGCCCAGCCGATGATCTCGGCCCACGACGGGTGCGGCCGGATGCCGAGCAGCGCCGTGACGAGGTTCGAGAAGACGTTCTCGGCGTTGGGCTCGATCACCGACGAGAGGTCCAGCGGCGAGTGCTGGAGGCTCGTGTACCAGCCCGCCTCGAACGCGGAGTGCGCGGCGGAGGCCACGAGCCCCGCCGCGACGACGACGAGGAACGCGCCGGTGATCTTGAAGAACCGGGTGAGGTTGATCCGCACGCCGCCGCGGTAGATCCCCCAGCCGATCAGCGCGGCCAGCAGCAGGCCGAGGGTCACGCCGACGAGGACGCTGGCGCGCGAGTAGCCGGCCGCCGAGAGGTCGGCGCTGAAGTACGGGACGATGAAGACCGCGGTCTCGAAGCCCTCGCGCAGGACCGCGAAGAACGCCATCACGACGAGCGCCGTGCTCGATCCGGTCGCGATCGCCGCGGCCGTCGAGGCGCGCAGCTCGCTGGCCATCGTCCGCGCGTGCTTGCGCATCCAGATGATCATCGTCGTGACCATCCCCACGGCGACGAGGGCGACGATCGACTCGAAGCCCTCCTGCTGCTTCTGCGGCAGGTTCTCGCCGGCGATCTCGAGTCCGACGCCGACCCCGATGCAGATGAGCACCGCGATCGAGACGCCGATCCAGACGTAGCGCAGCAGGTCGCGCCGACCCTGCTGGACGAGGAACGCGGCGATGATGCCGACGATCAGCGACGCCTCGACGCCCTCGCGGAGGCCGATGACGAACTGGACGACGGGAAGGGTGGCGAGCGTCGACATGGCGGAGGACCGTCGCCGCCGGGGCGCCGGACGGCGAGCGATGGTAGGGCACCCTGATGCGGCCCCGCCGGTTCTGGGCGCCTCCCCGCCGTCCTGGCGTACGGGCACTCGGAACTCGTCCGATCGGCGCTCATCGGGCGCCGACGCACGTCCGGACCGGCGGCGGGCGAGCGGGCGGCGGCGTCCGGGCGCGCGCGAGCCCTATCCTCGGCGGATGCTCGCTCCCGAGACCCCGACGGCTCCCGTGGCCGCGCGTCTGCGCGGCGTGGCGAGCTCGCCGGTACGGGAGATCCTCGCCCTGACCGAGCGCGCGGGCGTCCTGTCCTTCGCCGGGGGCCTCCCGGCACCGGAGCTCTTCGACGTCGCCGGGCTGCGCGAGGCGTTCGCCGCGGTGCTCGCCGACGGCGCGGCGGGCCGCAGCCTGCAGTACTCCACGACCGAGGGCGATCCCGAGCTGCGCCGGCGCATCGCGGACCGCCTGACGGCTCGCGGCGTGCCGACCGATCCCGACGGGCTGCTCGTCACGAGCGGCTCGCAGCAGGCCCTGACGCTCATCGCGGCGGTGCTGCTGGAGCCCGGCGACCGGATCCTCGTCGAGTCGCCGTCCTACCTCGCCGCGCTCCAGGCCTTCCAGCTCGCGGGCGCGGTCCCCATGCCGGTGCCCTGCGACGAGGACGGCCTCGATCCGGACGCCCTCGACGCGCTCGTCGCCGAGCACCGCCCGAAGCTCCTCTACACCGTCCCGACGTTCCACAACCCGACCGGCCGCACCCTGCCGGAGGACCGCCGCGTGGCGCTCGCCGACGCGATCGCCCGCCATCGGCTGTGGACGGTCGAGGACGACCCCTACGGCGAGCTGCGCTACGCCGGCGATCCGGTGGCCCCGCTGGCGGCCCGCCCGGACGCCGCCCCGTACGTCCTGGCGCTCTCGACGCTGTCGAAGGTCGCCGCGCCCGGCCTGCGGATCGGCTGGGTCCGCGCGCCCGAGTCGCTGCGCAAGCCGCTGACGATCGCCAAGCAGGCCGCCGACCTGCACTCCTCGACGATCGACCAGGCCGCGACGGCGCGCTGGCTCGCCCACGCCGACCTCGACGCGCACCTCGAGAACCTGCGGTCCGTGTACCGGGAGCGACGCGACGCGATGCTCGCCGGGCTGCCCGACGCGCTGCCGGAGGGCTCGGTCTTCAACCGCCCGGACGGCGGCATGTTCCTCTGGGTCCGGCTGCCGGAGGGCCAGGACGCCACGGCGCTCCTCCCTCGCGCCCTCGACGAGCAGGTCGCGTTCGTGCCCGGCGCGCCGTTCTACGCCCGCGACCCCGACCCGCGCACGCTGCGCCTGTCGTTCACGACCCACGCGCCGGAGACGATCGTCGACGGCCTGCGCCGGATCGCCGCCGCGTTGCGCTGAGGCCTCAGGCCCCGGCCGGTATCCCGTCGCCCGGAGGTCAGTCGCCCGGGAGTCAGTCGCGAGCACCGCGCCGCCAAGGTAGCGGCCGGGTCGCGGTCTCACGGTTGCTGCGGCCCGGGCAGATCGTCGGGATAGACGACCTCGATCTCGGCGATCGTCCGTGGGAAGTCCTTCCGGTTGTTCGTGACGAACCGATCGGCGCCGGCCGCCACGGCGCTGGCCAGATGCGCGGCGTCGGCAGCGCGCAGGCCGTACGCCACGGCGAGCGCGAGGGCGAGTCGCCCCGTGGCGCCGTCGAGCGGATGGAGTTCCAGTCGGCTGAGCAGGCTGACGAGCGCGGTCGTCTCCGCCGAAGCCGGGTCCTCGCGCAGTGGCTTGGCGAGGACCTCCGCGAGCAGCAGCACCGACCCGGTGCCGACCGTGGTTCCCGGCGCGCCGGCGAACAGCTCCGCGACCCGAGCACCGAGCGGGTGCCCCGCCGCGGCGGCGTAGATCAGCACGTCCGCATCGAACGCCGTGCGAACGCTCATCGCACGGATCGGCCGTCGCGGACGTCCGCGACGAGCTCCTCCGCCCGCTCGGCGCTCAACGCCGGTGCGCGCAGCGGCGCGTCACGAGCACGCGCCAGCAACGCGTCGACCTCGTCGGCCCGACGCCACGCCTCCGGTGCTCGACGCGCACGAAGCGTCTCGGGCGACACCAGCACGGCCACGACCCGCCCATGACGCGTGATCTCCACCTCCTCGCCGGCCTCGACCCGGTCGAGCTGGGCGGGCAGGGTCTGCCGCGCGGCGCTGGCGCTGATGGTGGACACGTCTCGACTGTACGTCACCGTACATCGACGTACAACCTCAGCCGTCGTCGACGCCCACCCGCGCGCCCCGCTGCATCGCCCGGGAGTTCACGCCCGAGAAGACCACCACTGCCGTACCGAAGATGGCAGCACTGCTGCTACTTTGCCTGCATGGGTGCCGTAACGATTCGCGACGTTCCCGACCCGGTCCGGGCCGAGCTCGGTGCCCGAGCGGCGCGGGCCGGACAGTCGCTGCAGGAGTACCTCCGCGCCATGCTCATCGAGACCGCCGGCCGCCCGCCGGTCGACGACGTCCTGGCCCGCGCGCGCCTGCGCGTCGAGACCACGGGGACGCGCCTCGATCCCGCGTCGATCGTCGCCGATCGCGACCGCGACCGCCGGTGACCGACCGCCTCGTCTGCGACGCCTCCGCGGTCGTCGCGGCGCTGCTCGACGGCGGGCCGGCAGGGACGTGGGCCGCCGGCCAGCTGCGCGGCCGGGCCCTCGTCGCCCCGGACCTCCTGCCGTTCGAGGTCGCCAACGTCCTGCGCCGCCAGGAGCTGGCGGCCGCCGTCACCGCCGACCAGGCGGCGCAGGCGCATCGGGACCTCGTCGACCTCGCCGTCGAGCTCTGGCCCTACGAGCTGCTCGCCGGTGGATCGTGGGCGCGGCGCGAGACCCTCTCGATCTACGACGCGGCCTACATCGCCCTCGCCGAGCGCACCGGCGCGGACCTCATCACGCTCGACGTCCGCCTCGCCCGCGCGCCGAACCTGCCCTGCGAGGTGCTGACGCCGCCCGAGTGAGCCGCCGCGGACGCCTCGTTTCGGTCCGGAACCCTCCCCACGAGCGCCCCAGGAGCGCTGACGCGGACGACGTGACCCCGAGGCGTAGAGATGGTCGCGCCGCGCGGTGCGGCGCGTGCGAGGTGTCGTGCTCGACCGGCTCCGTCGTTCGAGGTCGACGTTCCGCACGGAGGACGTGTCCAACGTCGTTCTCGGCGGAGCGTCGGCGGCGAGGTCGACGTTCCGCACGCTCCCGCCGTACGAGGCACGCGTGGTCGGGGCTCCGCCACCGCGGTGCCGGGCCAGGCATGGCAGGGCTCGCTCGCACCTGGCGCGGACGGGGTCGGCGGAACTCCCTCGCAGAGGTGTCGGCCCGGGGGTTCCGGGCCGACGTCCGCGCGCCGAGGGCCGCGCAGCGGGCCGGACTCCCGTCGCAGATGCGGGGCTCCGACCGTGCTGGCCGTCAGGCGACCTCGACGCGGTCCTCGCCCGGACGGCCGAGCCGGACGAAGAGCGCCTGGCCCTGGTGGAGGTCCAGGCGGGCGGCCTCGCCGCGCGTCGTCTGGGCCGAGAGGGCCTCGCCGCCGCTGTCGCGCAGGTCGACGCGGACCTCGAAGCCGAGGTGCACGACGCGCTCGACCGTGACGGGCTCCGCGTCGTCGATCCGGCGCAGCGAGAGGACGAGATCGTGCGGGCGCACGAGCTCGCCGCGCAGGCGCGCCGTCGGTCCGAGGAAGCCCTTGACGAAGTCGTTGGCCGGCTCGTCGTAGACCTCGCGCGGGGTGCCCCACTGCTCGATCCGGCCCTCGGCCAGCACGGCGATGTGGTCGGCGACGTCGAGCGCCTCCTCCTGGTCGTGCGTCACGAGCACCGTCGTGACGCCCGTCTCGGTCTGCAGCTGGCGCAGCCACTGGCGGAGGTCCTCGCGGACCTTCGCGTCCAGCGCGCCGAACGGCTCGTCGAGCAGGAGGACCTTCGGCTGGACGGCGAGCGCGCGGGCGAGCGCCATCCGCTGGCGCTGGCCCCCGGAGAGCTGCGAGGGGTAGCGGTCCTGGTAGCCGTCGAGGCCGACGATCTCCAGCAGCTCGTCGACGCGCTGGCGGATCTCGTCCTTCGGGAGCTTGCGGATCGACGGGCCGAAGCCGACGTTGTCGCGGACCGTCAGGTGCTTGAACGCCGCGTAGTGCTGGAAGACGAAGCCGATCTCGCGGCGCTGCGGCGGCACGAACGTCACGTCCTCGCCGCCGATCCGCACGACGCCGCCGTCCGGGACCTCGAGGCCGGCGATCGCGCGCAGGAGCGTCGACTTGCCCGAGCCCGACGGCCCGAGCAGCGCCGTCAGGGAGCCGCTCGGGATCGTCAGGTCGATGTCGCGCAGCGCGTGGTAGTCGCCGTAGTGCTTCTGCAGCCCGCTGACGGCGATCTCGTGCGAGCCGGACGCGATCGCCGTCGACCCCTCGACGAGGCCGTGCAGGTCCGCGGCGCTCGGGGCGGTGCCGTCGGTCCTCCGCGGCGCGTTCTGATCGGTCATGCGGCATGCCTCTTGCGGTCGAGGACGGTCATCAGCAGCAGGGTCAGGATGGCCAGGGCCATCAGGAGCGTCGACGCCGCGTAGGCCCCGAACGTGTTGTGGTCGTCGATGTAGCGGGCGTGGACGAGCAGCGTCAGCGTCTGGGACTCCCCGGCGACGCCGGCCGAGACCATGATCACCGCGCCGAACTCGCCGAGCGCGCGGGCGACCGTCAGCACGACGCCGTAGGTCAGGCCCCAGCGGATCGCCGGCAGCGTGATCCGCCAGAACGTCTGCCAGCGCGACGCGCCGAGCGTCGCGGCGGCCTGCTCCTGCTCCTCGCCGATCTCGCGCAGGACGGGCTCGACCTCGCGCACGACGAACGGCAGGGTCACGAAGATCGTCGCGAGGACCATGCCGGGCAGGGCGAAGATCACCTTGAAGCCGGTGTCCTCCACGAAGCCGAACCAGCCGTCGGCGCCCCAGAGGAGGATGAGCGACACGCCGACGACGATCGGCGAGACCGCGAACGGCAGGTCGACGATCGCCTGCACGACGCCGCGCCCGCGGAAGCGCCCGCGGACGAGCGCCAGCGCGGTGACGATCCCGAAGACGACGTTCACCGGCACGACGATCGCGATGATGAGCAGCGACAGCTGCAGCGCGGAGATCGCCGCCGGCGTCGTGATCGACGACCAGAAGGCGCCGAACCCGTCCTCGAAGGTCCGGTAGAGGATCAGGACGATCGGCAGCAGGACGAGGATGCCGAGGTACGCCAGCGCGATGGTGCGCAGCGTCAGGGTCGTGCGGCGACTCGGGCCCACGCGGGAGCCGACGCGGTCGACGACGGAGCTCATCGGGCGGCCTCCTCGCGCCTCGTGGCCCGGCTGCTGACGATCCGCAGCAGGAACAGGACGGAGAAGGCGATCACGAGCAGGGCGAAGGACACCGCGGCGGCGTTCACGACCCGGTCGATCTCGATCTGCTTCTGGATGTACTGCGAGGCGACCTCGGTCTTGCGCGGCACGCCGCCGCCGATGAGCACGACGGAGCCGTACTCGCCGATCGCGCGCGTGAACGCGAGGCCGGTGCCGGTGAGGATCGCCGGCAGGAGCGCCGGGAGGATGATCCGGCGGAAGGTCGTGGCCGAGCTGGCGCCGAGCGACGCGGCGGCCTCCTCGACCTCCTTGTCGAGCTCCAGCAGCACCGGCTGGACGGCGCGCACGACGAACGGCAGCGTCACGAACAGCAGCGCGATGACGAGCGCCGGCCGGGTCGCGTTGAGCTGCACGTCGAACGGGCTCTGCGGCCCGTAGAGCGAGAGCAGCACCATCGACGCGACGATCGTCGGCAGCGCGAACGGCAGGTCGATCAGCGCGTTGACGAACCGCTTGCCCGGGAACTCGTCGCGGACGAGGACCCAGGCGATGAGCGTCCCGAGGACGACGTTGACGAGCGCGACGACGAGGGAGACGCCGACGGTGACCAGCAGCGCCGCGCGGGCGGCGGGCAGGTCGATCGCGTCGAAGAAGCCGCTGATGCCGTTGTCGAACGCCTTGGCGCTGATCGCCGCCAGCGGCAGCAGGACGATGAGGCTCAGCCACAGCGTGGCGATGCCGAGCCCCAGGGGCCCGACACCGCCCGCGGTGCGCTGGGAGAGGCGGCGGCCCGCCGGTCGACGGTCGGCCTGCACCGACGAGGACGCCACGGGTCGATCAGCCGGTGGCCGAGTCGTAGATCTTCGCCACGGAGCCCTTGTCCGGGTCGAAGAGCTCGTCGTTGACCGTCTTCCAGCCGCCGAGGTCGTCGATCGTCCAGAGCTTCTTCGGCTCGGGGAACTTGTCGGCGAACTCGGCGAGGATCTTCGGGTTCGCCGGGCGGAAGCCGGCCTCGCCCCAGATGCGCTGGCCCGCGTCGCTGAGGTTGAAGTCGAGGAACGCCTTCGCCTGCTCGGGGTGCTTGCTGGTGTTCAGCACCGCGATCGGGTTCTCGATCTTGAACGTGCTCGGCGGCGTGACGTGCTCGACGTCCTCGCCGTCGCCCTCGATGAAGAGCGCCTCGTTCTCGTACGAGAGCAGGACGTCGCCGGTGCCCTGCAGGAACTGCTCGGTGGCCTCGCGACCGGACTTCGGCTGCACCTTCACGTGATCGCCGATGAGCTTCTGCAGGTAGTCCAGGCCCGCCTGCGGGTTCTTGCCGCCCTGGCTCTTCTCGGCGTACGGCGCGAGGAGGTTCCACTTCGCGGCGCCCGAGGAGAACGGGTTCGGCGTGACGACCTCGATGCCCGGCTTGAGCAGGTCGTCCCAGGTCTTGATGTTCTTCGGGTTGCCCTTGCGGGTCACGATCACGACGGTGCTGCCGAACGCCAGGCCCTTGCGGTGGGCCGCGTCGTTCCAGTCCGCGTCGACGATGCCCTTGTCGACGAGGCGGGTGACGTCGGGCTCGACGGAGAAGTTCACGACGTCCGTCTGCAGGCCGGCCTCGACCTTGCGGGACTGGTCGCCCGAGGCGCCGTAGGACTGCGCGAACGTCACGCCCTTGCCGGCCTCGGTCTTCTGGAAGGCCGGGATGACCTTGTCGAAGCCGACCTTCGGCACGGCGTAGGCAACGAGCGAGAGGCGCGCGCCCCCGCCCGAGCTCGAGGCGCCGTCGTCGTCGCCCGAGGTGCTGTCGCTGGCGCCGCCGCACGCGGCGAGCACCGTGGCCGAGAGGGCCGCCAGCAGGGTCAGGAGGAGGGTGCGTGCACGCATCGCGTCTCGTTTCTTTCGATTCCCGAGAGGAAATCCGGGTTTGCGAGCGCGCATATTACGCATTGCAGACCGGCAATGCATGTTTTCCGTCGGTCACGGTCGCGCGGACGGGGACGGCGCACCGCTCCGCGGCGCCCGCGGCTCCCACGACTGGGAAGCCCGTCGGTCGTCTCGGGGACCCGGGCGACCGGGGAGCCCTCGCGCGCGGGCTCAGCGGTCGGCGGGGCGCATCCGGTCCAGCCACGCGGCGATGGCCGCGGCCGTCGGATCGTCCGGCCCGAGGGCCGCCGACGCGGGACCGACGTCGGCGGCGAAGCGGCGCAGGGCGGCCGCGACGCGGCGCTGGGGCTCCGACAGCGCGCCGTCGAACGTCGGGTCCAGGAGGTGCCCGAGGGGATCGACCGCGTGCATCCCGAGCGCGTCGAGCAGGATCTCGAGCCGCCGCGCGGCCGGCGCGGTGCCCGCCCGCCCCTCCCCGTCCTCCGGACGGCGGGTGCTCAGGACGTCGAGCTGCCCGCGCCAGAGCTCCTCGGAGACGGAGTGGCGCGAGGGCGAGAGGCTCGTGGCGTACGCGCCGGTGCCGTGCAGCCCCACCGTGCGCTCCAGCACGAGCCGCACGTCGTGCGCGATCCGGTGGAACGTCTCGTCGTTCAGGCCGAAGCCGACGAAGAGCATGTGCCGCGTGAGCAGCAGCGACTGGACGATCCCCGCGAGCGCGTTGCGCTCGGCGCCGAACCGCAGGTAGTCCTCGCGCGTGAGCACCACGCCGTGCAACCGCCCGTCGCGGACCGTGCCGTGGAGCTTCACGATCCACGACCCGTCGGCGGCCCGGCCGTCGAACGGCAGCACCGCGACCGGCCCCGCGCCCGCCGCGGTCCACGCGCGCTCGAAGAGGTCGTCCCAGTTCGTCGACGCGGCCTCCGTCACCGGCAGCGACGCGAGCAGCTGGTGCTGCAGCGCGACCCGACGGGCGCGGCCGAGGCGCTCGAGCAGGATCTCGGCGAGCCGGCCGGCCCCGAGCCGGGACTGGATGAGCGCCGCGCGGTCGCGGAGGTCCAGCCGGTCCAGCGCCGGGCGGTCGGCCTCCATGCCCGCGTCCGCGATGAGCTCGTCGAGCAATCCGACCCAGGACGGCAGCCCCGCCCCCATGCTGACGCCCGCTCCGACGAACGGGACGAGGCGTCCCGCGCGGGCGTGCGCGGCGAGCGCGACGACCCGCTCGTGCAGCTCCGGACCGACGAGCGCCGCGAACCGCTCGTCGCCGCCGGCGCTGCGCCGCGCGCGCTGGGCCGCGGCGTAGTGCTCGTGGTCGAAGCAGACGAGGACGACGTCCGGGCCGGCGTCGTCCCGCGCCAAGGCGGCCTGGAGCGCGTCGAGCTGGCCCGCGAGGACCGCGCCGCGCACCCCGTGGCCGCCGCCCGCCCCGACGCCGACGGTCGGCAGCGCCACGAGCGGACGCGGCCGCGGCAGCTCGAGCGCCGCGCTCGGTCCCGCGGCGTCGGCCGTCAGGGCGGTGAGGCGCTGCAGCGCGGTGCTCGCGGCCCGCGCGGCGGCGGGGACGTCGTGGTGCGGGACCGCCGTGTCGCAGGCCACGATCCCCGGGCCGGCCGCGCTCGGCCGCCGCAGGACGGTCGCGCCGTCGGCGGCGAGCTCGCGGCGCGCGGGCTCGTCGAGCCGGCCGCCCCGGGCGTCGCCCACGCCGCGCCCGGTCGCGGCCATCGTCACGACCCAGCCGGGCGTGACGCTGCCGTCGCGGTCGGTCGGCAGCAGCCACGCGTCGCAGTGCAGCGCGGTGAGATCGCCGCGGGTGACGAAGAGGTGGCGGGGACCGACGTCCATCACCTCAGGGGATACCAGGGACGGCCGGTCCGTCGGTGACGATCAGGACTCCGCCGGCCCGGCGTCGGGGCCGGCGTCGCCGTCCTCGGCGGGCGTCTCGGGCAGGACGGCGGGCTCGTCGTCGGGCGCCGCCGAGCCGTCGTCGCTGGCCGTCTCGGGCGGGGCGGGCGGCGCGTCGGCCGGTGCCGTCGATCCGTCCTCGGCGGGCGCCGGCGCGTCGGCCGGCGTCTCGACGAGGGCGTCGGGATCGAACGGCGGGCGCTCCGCGGGGTCGTCGCCGTCGGTCGCCTCGCGCCCGCCGCGGGCGTCGCCGGCCCGCAGCAGCCGGTCGCGCAGATCGGCGGTCTCCTCCGGCGTCGGGTCCCAGGCGGCCGGGTCGGGCAGGTCGGCGACGCCGTCGAGGCCGAAGAGCTTCAGGAACAGGCCCGTGGTGCGATAGAGCACCGCGCCGAACTGGGAGCGACCGGCCTCCTCGATCATGCCGCGCTCGACGAGCGTCGCGCAGGCGGAGTCGGCAGCGACGCCGCGGATGCGGGTGATCTCGGGCCGGCTCACCGGCTGCAGGTAGGCGACGATCGCCAGCGTCTCGGCCTGGGCCGGCGTGAGCGGCGGCGTGCGGGGCGCGGTGAGCAGGCGCCGCGCGGCCGGCTCGGTCTCCGGCGCCGTCGAGAGCAGGAAGCCCCCGCCGATCTCGCGCAGGAGCAGCCCGCGGCGGCCGGGCGCGTAGGCGCGGCGGAGCTCCTCGAGCGCCGCGGCGAGCTCGTCGGCCCAGACGTCGCAGGCCGCGGCGAGGTCGTCGACGGTGACCGGCTCGGAGGACAGGAAGAGCAGCGCCTCGATCTGCGAGGCCAGGCCGGACTGCTCGCCCGGCGGCGGGGCGGGGAAGTCGCGCGCGGGCGGCTCGCCCGGCAGGGGCACGGCGACCGACGGCTCGTCCGCGTCGGAGTCGGCGTTCGGCGCGCTCGGCGCGGGCGACGGGTCGACGGCGTCGGTCGCCGGCTCCGGCGGCTCGCCGGCCCGATCCTGCTCCTGCTCGGTGCTCATGCGACCTCGCGCGCCGCCGACCAGCGGGGGGCGCCGGCGGAGACGCCAGCGATGTGGATCTCGTCGAACGGCTCGGCCTGGGTCCAGTCCGCCTCGCCCTGCTTGTACATCTCCAGCAGCGCCCAGAGGGTCACCGCGACGGTCGTGCGATCGGCGCCCGCGACCGCCTCGCTGAAGGTGAACGTGCCGCGTCGCAGGAGCGAGCGCAGGTGCGCCAGGCGCTCGGGCAGCGTCACGCGCGCGACGGTGACGTGGTGCAGCGAGACCTTGGGCGGCAGCCGCAGGAGCCCGCCGAGCGCCTTGCCGAGCCGGCGCGGGTCGTGGACGGCGATCGCGTCGTCCTCCGTGAAGCGCCGCAGGTGGGCCGGCAGCGGCGCCTGGCGGTAGCGCTTGCCCTCCTCGGCCTGCTGCAGCTCGACGAGGTGCTCGGCCGCGGCCTTGTAGCGCCGGGCCTGGAGCATCCGCTCCAGCAGCTCCTCGGCGGCCTCCTCGGCCGGGACGTCGTCGAGCTCGTCGGACTCCTCGCGCGGGAGCAGCAGCCGCGACTTGAGCTCCAGCAGCGCCGCGATGAGGACGAGGAACTCGGTGGCGACCTCGAGGTCGAGGTCGCCCCGCTGCTCGAGGTGGTCGAGGTAGGCGAGCACGACCTCGGCGAGGTCGACCTCCAGCAGGTCGACCTCCTCCTTCAGCACGAGGGTCAGCAGCAGGTCGAAGGGCCCGCTGAAGACCTCCAGGTCGAGCTCGAGACCCGCGACGTAGGCGGTCGCGCGCACGCGGCGAGGGTAGCGAGCGCCGCGGTCGGCGCGACCGGCGCCCGAACACGATGCGCGGTGCCGGGACGTCGTCGCGGGCGCGGCGCGCGGTCTGCGAGGTCGTCCGCAGCCGGGCGCTGAGCGCGGCCGGCCGCCTCGGACGCCCGGGGAACGCGACCCTCCGCCGCTGAGGACGTCGCGCGCCGGGGACGGCCGCCTCGGCCCGGCGACGGGCCGTGGGGCGTGGGCCCTGGGCCGTGAGCCGTGGGGCGTGGCCGGAACGTTCCGGGCCGTCTCCCCTCTGCGGGCGACCGCCGGGAACGTTCCGGGCCGTCTCCCTCCACCGGCGACCGCCGGAGCCGCTCCGGACCGTCCCCGCGCACGCCCGGGGCCGCAGGGCGGCCCGGGCCCGGGCCGGATCAGGCGCGCGGGCCGACGCCCATCGCCTCGCGCACCTCGGCGAGGACGGGCTGCGCGATGGCGCGCGCCTTCTCGGCGCCGACGGCCAGCGCCGCCTCGATCGCCGCCTCGTCGCCGCGCAGCTCGGCGTAGCGCTCGCGCAGCGGCGCGAGCGTCGCGTTGACGGCGTCGGCGGCCGCGACCTTCAGGTCGCCGTACCCGCGAGCGTCGGTCAGGGACGCCTCGACCTCGTCGGGGGTGCGGTCGGTGGTCGCGGCGAGGATGTCGATGAGGTTCGACACGCCGGCCTTCTCCGGGCCGCGAACGATCCGGGGCGGGTTCTCGGAGTCCGTGACGGCGCGCTTGAGCTTCTTCTCGGTCGTCCTCGCGTCGTCGAGCAGGTAGAGCGTGCCCTCGATCGAGCCCGACGAGGTCGACATCTTCCGCTCGGGCGCCTGGAGGTCCATGATCCGCGCCGCGACCGTCGGGTAGACGCCCTCGGGCACGCGCAGGATCTCGCGGGGCTCGCCGTCGTCGCCGCCGCCGAAGCGGGCGTTGAAGCGCAGCGCGATGTCGCGCATGAGCTCGATGTGCTGGCGCTGGTCGTCGCCGACCGGCACCCGGTCGGCGCGGAAGGCCAGGACGTCGGCGGCCATGAGCACCGGGTAGAGGAACAGCCCGGCCGAGACGAGCTCGCGCTGCTGGGCCGACTTCTCCTTGAACTGGTGCATCCGGTTGAGGTCGCCGTGGGCGGTGACCGACGTCAGCAGCCACGTCAGCTCGGGGACCTCGGGCACGTCGCCCTGGCGGTACAGGATCGACGCCGCCGGATCGAGGCCCGCGGCGAGGAGGATCGCGACCGTGTCGTAGGTGCGGTCGCGGAGCTCGGCCGGGTCGTAGGCGACGGTCGTCGCGTGGAGGTCGACGACGCAGAAGATCGCCTCGTCCCCGGCGGCACGGGCCTCCTCCTGGCCGGTGACGTAGTGCCGGATCGCCCCCAGGTAGTTGCCGAGGTGCTTGCGACCGGTGGGCTGGATGCCGGAGTAGACGCGCACGGGACGTGAGCGTACGTCAGGGGCGGCTGCGGACGAGGCGCGCCACGCGGAGCGATACGTTTGGAGCACCATTCCCCTACGGAAGGCACACACGGTGCTCCAGCAGATCCTCGTCGGGTGCGACCACGGTCCCGGGACCGCCGATGCGTTGCGGCTCGCCGCCGAGCTGGCGACGGTCACGGGGGGCGACGAGACGCAGCTGACCCTGCTGCACGCGTACGCCCCGCGGGCGACGCGCTTCGGCCGGCGCGGCAAGCAGGAGGAGCTCGACGACGCGCTGCACGGCGAGGGCATGGCCCTGCTGGAGGGGCTGCGCGACACGCTCCCGGCCGCGCTGCGCGACCGCGTCGAGCTGCTGTCGGTGCCCGTCGCCTCCCCGGCCTACGCGCTGCACGACGTCGCCGCCGGCCAGAACGCGGACCTCATCGTCATCGGGCCGGCGCAGCACGGCGCCGTCGGTCGCCTGCTGCTCGGCAGCGACAGCACGGCGATCATCCACGGCGCGCCGTGCCCCGTGGCGATCCCGCCGCGCACCGAGGGGCACGCCCACGAGGCCGACGCGACCCGCGCCATCGCGCCGATCGGCGTCGGCTACGACGGCTCCGAGGTGGCCGACGCCGCGGCCGAGCTGGCGGCGGCGCTCGCCGCCGCGCAGGGCCGGGCGCTCGAGGTGATCGGCGTGTCCGACGTCCTCGTCCTGCCGCCGTCGCCGGGCGGGGTGGCGCCGGTGGCCCTCGATCCGCTCGTGCTCGAGCGCGAGACCGAGGAGCTGCTGGCCGAGCGCGTCGCGAGCCTGCCGCAGGACGCCCGGCCGACCGCCGTCGCCCTCCACGGCGATCCGGTCCACGAGCTGAGCGAGCGCTCCGCGGAGCTGCACCTCCTCGTCGTCGGCTCGCGCGACTACGGCCCCGTCGGGCACGTCCTGCTGGGCAGCGTCTCGCGGCCCGTCCTCGACCACGCCCGCTGCCCGGTGATCGTCGTGCCGCGCCGGTCGACCGAGCAGGACGCCCGAGAGCGGTCCTGAGGGACGCGCGGTCCCGGCCGGCGCGTCGTCGCGGCGGGTCAGGCCGGGACGGCGGCGCCCTCGCCGCCGACGACGGACTCGAGCTTCGCGAGCACCTCGGCCTGGATCCGTCCGAGGCCCTTGGGGGCGAACGTCCGCTCGAAGAAGCCGCCGATCCCGCCCGCGCCCTGCCAGGTCGTCGTCAGCGTGACGTGCGCGACGTCGCCGTGAGCGTGCACCGACCACGTCGTGACGAGCGTCGAGTTGCGGTCGCGCTCGACGACGTCGCCGCCCTCGGTGATCGAGACGTCGGCGACCACGTGGCGCTGGCGCTTCTTCGTCGCCTGGAGCGTGTAGGAGATCACCGTGCCGGCGCCGGTGCCGCCCTCGAGAACCTCGTACCCGCCGTAGTGGTCGGTGAGGATCAGCGGCCGCACGGTCGCGTAGCTCTCGATCGCCGACCGCACGGCGGCGACCGGGGCGGCGAAGTGGTGGTCGGTGACGGCCGTGACCTGGCTCATGGCGTCGGACCCTACCCAGGCCCGGCCGGCTGCCGGTCCGCCGTGTCCCACGCCGGTCCCGGTCCGAGCCCGGTCACCCGCCGGCCGGCCGCAGGCGGTCGTCGGCCGGCAGCGGGAGCGTCGTGCGGCGCGGATCGCCCCCGACGACGGCCGCCGCCCCGAAGTCGTCGTCGGCGAGCACCACCTGCTCGTCGTCGAGCTCCACGATCCGGACGGGACGCTCGCACCCGTCCGGCTCCCGCAGGAGCCACCGGTCGGCGAGCCATCGCAGGCCGCGCTCCTCCAGCAGCTCCTCCGCGCGCACCCAGTCCACGGGACCGGCGCCCACCCGCCGCCCGAGACGGTCGATCGCGGCGAAGCCCTCCCCCTCCGGGACGATCCAGCCGACCACTTCGCCGTCGTCGCGCCGGTGCTCGATCCAGTCCGCGCCGCGCACCACCGGGACGCTAGGCGGTCGCACGACCCGCCCGGCGCGGGCGCGCCCGGACCGGAGGGTTCGTGCCCGGCCGAGGCGCCGAGCGGATCGGCGCCTAGTGGTGGTGCTCGACGAGGTCCCGCATCCGCCGGTACTCGTCGGGCGTGATCTCCCGCCCGCGGAGCGTCGAGAGCGCCGGGTCGCCGTCGAGGTAGCGGGGCTCGTTGCGCCGCCAGACGGCGATGTAGCGGTAGAACGGGACGATCGGGTGCAGGTGGTGGACCAGGTGGTAGTTCTGGTACAGCATCAGCGGCGACACCCAGCGCTCCCCGCCGATGCGGTTGCGCGTCGTCTTCATCCGGTCCTCGGTCGGCTTGTGGTGCAGGCCGTTGTGGGGCAGGTAGTCGAACGCGTAGGCGAGCCACATGATCGCCAGGCGCGACGGGATGAAGAGGATCACGAGCCACGCCACGACGTTGCCGGTGGCGATGAGGGCCACGGGGACCGCGATGCCGAGGACGATGAACGCGATCGCCTCGACGCGCTCCTTCGGCCGCCGGCTGCCGAGCTTCGGCAGGTAGAAGCCGATGTACGCGTAGTCGATGGTGAGCCACCGCAGCGGCCGCTGCCAGGCCGGGCCCTCCATCGTGTAGTGGTCGGGGTCCGCGCCGTCGTCGTGGTTCGTGAACCGGTGGTGCTGCATGTGGATGAAGCGCCAGACCGGGAACGCGGCGTGCAGCGCGAAGAACGGCGTCGAGACGCGCCCCATGAGGTCGTTGAGCCACTTCACCCGCGAGGCGGAGTGGTGCCCCGCGTCGTGGGCGACGGTGAAGAGCAGGTACCCGGCGACCGCGTTGATCGGGATCGTCGCCCACCAGGCGAGGTCGCCGGTCGCGTAGAGCGTCGTGCTCGCGATCCAGACGGCCATCGAGACGACGAGCAGGACGAGGGTCGGCACCGCCACGACGGGGACGGGCTCCTCCGGGCTCGGGATGCGGCGGACGGTGACGGGGCTCTCGGCGGGAACGCTGGACATCGGGTCGTGCCTCTCGGGTGACGAGGACGGTGGTGCTCGCACCGTAGCCCCGGCGCGACGGCCCCGACGAGGGCCGATCGGCCCACTCCGATGTGCGAGCCGCACACCCGCCCTCCGGGGGCGCTTCGCCGGCCGGCGGCCGCGGAAGTCAGGAGGAGGTCCGCTAGTCCAGGACGGTCCGGTCGAGCGTCGCCGCCAGGAGCAGCGCCGCGAGCAGCTCGGTCGACCGGGTCCCGGTGGGCACGCCGCGCAGCGCCTCCGCCCGGCGCACCCGCTGGAGCACCGTGTTGCGATGGACGCCCAGCCGGTGCGCGGCGACGCCGGGCCCGCCGTGCGGCGAGAGCACCGCCAGGAGCGTCTCCCGGTCGCGGCGCGTCGCCGCGTCGTCGGCCGCCAGGTCGCCGAGCTCGGCGCGCACGAAGGCGCGCGCCGCCTCGAGGTCGCGCGACAACAGGTCGACGAGCGCCACGTCGCGGTACGCGGTGACGGGCGCGGCCCCGGCCTCGAGCAGCTGGGCGATCCGTCGCGCGCGCTGCGCCTCGTCGTGGCTGCGTCGGAACCCCGCGATGCCCGCCCCCGGCCCGCCGAGCGCGAATCGCACGTCCGGGGCGACCTCGGCGACGCGCCGCGCGAGGTCGTCGGGGTCGACGTCCCGGGTCGCGTTCAGCCAGCCCGCCAGGGCGTGGGCGCCGTCCGGGACGACGAGGCTGCGCCCCGCGCCGAGCGCCGACGTCACCGTCCCGGCGGCGCGCTCGAGCGTCGCCGGATCGTCGTCGCTCCAGCAGAGGAAGGCGACCTGGCGGGGCCCGAACTGGTGTCCCAGCGCCTGCTCCGTGGCCGTCCGCTCGATCGCCTCGCCGGCGAGCACCGCGCGCACGAGGTCGGCCCGCACCACCGCGGCGCGCCGCTGGCGGCGCTCGCGCTCGGCGAGGTACTCCGTCGAGACGAGCCCGGAGATGACGTCGATGTAGTGGAAGAGGAACCCGGCGGTCGCCGAGAGCGCGGTGACGAGCCGGTCGCGGTCCTCGATCGCGTGGACGAGGTCGACGCTCCACCGCTCCCAGAAGTACGCGTGCCCGACGCGGTAGAAGCGCAGCGTCACGTCGATGCCGTGGCCGCGGGCGGCCATCCGGCGCGCGTGCTCGAGCGCGGCGATCGGCGCCTCGATCGCCGACGCGGGGATCCCGTGGCGGATCATCGAGAGCATCGCCTCGATGTTCGACGCGCACGAGGCGAGCGTCAGGCGCGAGATCTCCGGGTCCGAGGACGCCTCGGGCACCCGCGCGAGGAGGTACGTGTGCATCTCCTCGGCGAGCGTGTCGAGCTCGCGCGCCCAGTCGCTCGCGAGCCGCCGGACGGCGGGCTCGGCGATCGGCGCGGGCGGGCTCGCGACGGTCGGGGGACGCATGGCCCGAGCCTGCCAGAACGCGGCGGTCCCGGTCCAGCGCCCGCGGCGCCGTCGTGCGCGCCGTCGTGCGTCGCCGGCCGACCCGCGTCGGGCGACCGGCGACGTCGGCGTCAATCCAGCGGCTGGCGGATCCGCGGGCGCTTCGCGGCGCCGGCCTCGTCGAGCCGGCGGACCGGCGTCGAGTACGGCGCGTTCTGGGCCAGCGACGGGTCGTCCTGCGCCTCGCGGACGATCTCGGCGATCGCGAGGGCGAACGCGTCGAGCGTCTCCTTCGCCTCCGTCTCGACCGGCTCGATGAGCAGCGCCTCGTCGACGAGCAGCGGGAAGTAGACCGTCGGCGGGTGGAACCCGTGGTCCAGCAGGCGCTTGGCGAGGTCGAGGGTGCGGATGCCGAGGTCGCGCTTCAGCGGTCCGCCCGAGAGGACGAACTCGTGCATGCAGCGCGTCCCGAAGGCGAGCGGCAGGTACTCCCGCACGCCGAGCTCCTCGAGCTTCGCCAGCAGGTAGTTCGCGTTCAGCACGGCGACCTCGGACGCGTCGCGCAGGCCCGCGGCACCGAGGCTCGTGATGTACGTGTACGAGCGGACGAAGCAGCCGTAGTTGCCCTGGAAGCCGCGGAGCTTGCCGATCGACTGCGAGCCGGGCGCGCCCTCGGGCAGCGCGGCGGCGTCCTCGACGAGCGAGAACCGCGCGCCGGACGGTCCGGTCGGCCCGTCGCCCGCGGGCGCCTCCTCGCGCCGGATGACCGGCAGCGGCAGGTACGGCGAGATCCGGTCGGAGACGGCGATCGGACCGGAGCCCGGCCCGCCGCCGCCGTGCGGCTGCGTGAACGACTTGTGCAGGTTGAAGTGCACGATGTCGAAGCCCATGTCGCCGGGGCGCGTGATGCCCATGATGGCGTTGAGGTTCGCGCCGTCGTAGTACAGGACGCCGCCGACCCCGTGGACGATCGAGGAGATCTCCTCGATGTTCGGGTCGAAGATCCCCAGCGTGTTGGGGTTCGTGAGCATCAGGAGGGCCGTGTCGTCGTCGGCCTTCGCCCGCAGGTCGTCGAGGTCGACGCCGCCGTCGGGGTTCGTCGCGACCTTCACGACCTCCAGGCCCGCCATCGTCACCGTCGCCGGGTTCGTGCCGTGCGCGGTGTCGGGGGTGAGGACCTTCGTGCGGGTCTCGCCGCGCGCCTCGTGGTAGGCGCGGGCCAGCAGGACGCCGGCGAGCTCGCCGTGCGAGCCGGCCGAGGGCTGCAGGCAGACGTGCGGCAGGCCGGAGACCTCGGCGAGCTGCCGCTCCAGGCCCCACATGAGCTCCAGGGCGCCCTGCGCGTGTGCGGGGTCCTGGAACGGGTGCAGCCGGGCGTGCCCGGGCAGCGCGGTGACCCGCTCGTGCAGCCGCGGGTTGTGCTTCATCGTGCACGACCCGAGCGGGTAGAAGCCCGTGTCGAGGTCGAAGTTGCGCCGCGACAGGCGCACGTAGTGGCGCACGAGCTCGCCCTCGGTGACCTGCGGCAGCCGCGCCGGCGCCGAGCGGCGCAGGCGGGCGGGCAGGATCTCGTCGAGGTCGGCCTCCGGCACGCCGGCGTCCGGCGCGACGAACGAGCGCCGGCCCGCGGCGCCCTTCTCGAAGATCGTCGTCGCGTGGTCGCGCTGCAGCGGGTTGCCGCCGACGGCGCTGGGCCCGGGGGCCTGGAGGGGACGGGGGTCCGAGCCACCGGCCGCGGGCAGGACCGCCTCGCCGATGACCGGCACGGGCGTCTCGACGGGCGTGCTCATGCGGCGACTCCGTTCTGGCCGGTGGTGGGACCGGATCCGCTGCCCCGCTGGGCCGCGACGCCCGCGGCGAGCAGCTCGGCGAGCCGGTCGATCTGGTCCTTCGTGCGCTGCTCGGTGATGGCCACGAGCAGGCCGTCGGGGTAGGCGTCCGGGTGCGTCCGCGCGAGCGCGAGCCCCGGGTGGTAGCCGTGCTCCTGGACGTGGGCCACGAGCGCGGGGACGTCGATCCCGGGCAGGCGCAGCGCGAGCTCGCGGACGACGGGCTGCCCGTGCAGCAGCTCGACCCCGTCGATCGCGGTGAGCGTCGTGCGGGCGTAGTGCGTGCGCCGCGCGAGCAGCTCGGCGAGCTCCGGCAGGCCCTCGCGGCCGAGCCAGCCGAGGTAGACGACGCCCGCCAGCGCGTTCAGCGCCTGCGAGGTGCAGATGTTCGACGTCGCCTTCTCGCGGCGGATGTGCTGCTCGCGCGTCTGGAGCGTCAGCACGAAGCCGCGGCGGCCGTCGACGTCGGTCGTCTCCCCCGCGATCCGGCCCGGCATCCGGCGCAGGAACGCCTCGCGGGCGGCGAAGAAGCCGAACGAGGGGCCGCCGAAGTCCAGGCGGTTGCCGAGCGTCTGGCCCTCGCCGACGGCGACGTCGATGCCGACCTCGCCGGGCGGGGCGAGGATCCCGAGGGTGATCGGGTCGTAGGCGCCGACGGTGACGAGCTTCTCGCCACCGACGTCCTTCGCCGCGGCGGTCAGCGCGGCGACGTCCTCGACCGCGCCGAGGAAGTTCGGCTGCTGGAGGATCGCCGTGGAGGTGTCCTCGTCGATCGCGGCGGCCCAGGCCTGCGGATCGGTGGCGCCGTCCTTCAGCGGCACGACGACGACCTCGCTGCCGTAGCCGATGGCGAGCGTCTCCAGCGTCTGGAGCGTGTGCGGGTGCGCGCCGGCCGAGACGACGATCCGCCGGCGGCCGTTGTGGAGCTTCGCGAGGTACGCCGCCGCGCCGACCGCCGAGGGGCCCTCGTAGACCGAGGCGTTGGAGACCGGGAGCGCCGTCAGCTCGCTGATGGCGGTCTGGTACTCGAACATCACCTGCAGCCCGCCCTGCGAGACCTCGGGCTGGTACGGCGTGTAGGGCGTCAGGAACTCCGAGCGCCCGAGGAGCATGTCGATGAGCGCGGGGACGTAGTGGTCGTACATCCCGGCGCCGAGGAACGTCACCTCGTCCTCGGCCGACGTGTTCGCGGCGGCCAGCTCGCGCAGGTGGACGTAGACCTCCTGCTCGCTGCGGCCGTCGGGCAGCGCGAGCGGCTCGTCGCGCAGCAGCGCGGCGGGGATCTGCTCGGCGAGGAGGTCGCGGACGGAGCCGACGCCGACGGCGGCGAGCATCGCCTCCCGGTCGGCGTCGGTGGCGGTGGTGTAGCGGGTCACGAAGCGGCGGTCCGGCTCAGCTCAGGGAGGAGACGTAGGCGTCGCGGTCCTGCAGGCCGTCGATCTCGCTCGTGTCGCTGAGCTTGACCTTCACGAGCCAGCCGGCCTCGTACGGGTCCTCGTTGATCGACTCGGGGCTGTCCTCCAGCGCCTCGTTGACCTCGAGCACCTCGCCCGACAGCGGCGCGATGACGTCGGAGACGGCCTTCACCGACTCGACCTCGGCGTAGGAGTCGCCGGCGGTCAAGGTCGCGCCGACCTCCGGCGGGTCGAAGAAGACGACCTCGCCGAGGGCGTCCTGGGCGTACCAGGTGATCCCGAACACGGCCGTGTCGCCGTCGATTCGGGCCCAATCGTGCTCGGGGTGGTACTTCAGGTCCTCGGGGTAGGACGCGTCCGCCATGTCGCTCCCTGTCGGGTCGGTGACAACGGCCACGCAGGTTAGCGCCCGCGCCCGGCGCCTCCCGGGACGCCCGGGGACGCGCCGGGACCGGGTCAGGCGGGCGGCGGGTACAGCGGCTTGGCCGCGACGACCGCCGGGCGCACCTTGCCGCGCACGTCGACCTCGATCGCGGTCCCGACCGCGGCGCGGGCACCGGGCACGTAGGCCAGCCCGACGCCGGCCTCCAGCGACGGCGAGAACCCGCCGCTCGTGACGACGCCCCCGCCGACGACGGCGTTGCCCTGGCGCGGGATGCCGCGGTCGGTGAAGCGGATCGGCACGAGCCGCTCGCGGTCGGGCCCCGTCCCCCCGTCGGCGGCGAGCTGCTCGCGCGCGACGCGCGTCGCGTCGGCACCGAGATGGCCGGTGTCCTCCTTCACGGCCCAGCCGAGGCCGGCCCCGATCGGGTCGCGGTCGTCGGAGAGGTCGTTGCCGTAGAGGTGGAAGCACGCCTCCAGCCGCAGGCTGTCGCGCGCGCCCAGGCCGACCGGGGTCACGCCCGCGGCCAGCAGCGCGTCCCACAGCGCCGGCGCCGCCTCGGGCGCGACGAGGACCTCGACGCCGTCCTCGCCCGTGTAGCCCGTCCCGGCGACGAGCGCGTCGACCGCGCTCCCGGCACCGGGCAGCACGAGGCGCCGGCGCCCGATGCGGAAGCGCGCGGGCAGCCCGCCGTCGACGAGCGGCGCGATCCGCTCACGGGCCTCGGGTCCCTGGACGGCGAGCATCGCGTAGTCGTCGGCGACGTCCTCGACCACCACGTCGAAGCCGTCGGCGTGCTCGCGGAACCAGGCGAGGTCCTTCGCGTGGTTGGCGGCGTTCGTCACCGTCAGGTAGACGTCGTCGGCGAGGCGGTAGGTGAAGAGGTCGTCCACCACGCCGCCCTCGGGCCGCAGGAGCAGCGCGTACTGCGCGCCGCCGACCTCGATCCGCGCCACGTCGTTGGACAGCAGGCGCTGCAGGAACTCGAGCGCCTGCGGGCCGTGCGTGCGGATCTCGCCCATGTGCGAGACGTCGAAGACGCCGGCCGTGCCGCGGACGGCGAGGTGCTCCTCCTTCACGCCCGCGTACTGCACCGGCATCTCCCAGCCGGCGAACGGCACGACGCGGGCGCCCGCGGCGACGTGGGCGTCGTAGAGGCTCGTCCGGCGCAGGCTCTCGGTCACCGGCCGGACCCTACCCCCGCAACGACCGAGGCCGTCACGTGGGCGTGACGGCCTCGGATCTCGTGGACTCCGCGGCACCCGCGGAGCGAGCGCGGACCGCGGCCCGCGCGGCGCGCTAGCTGTTGTGCCCACGGTCTTGGTGAACGCGGCTGATGGGTGGCCGGTCGCCGAGTGCCGTGTGAGGACGCCTGCGGTTGTAGTACCGCAGCCATGATCTCAAGGCCC
>NZ_JAXAVX010000019.1:0-43134 GCF_033949425.1 Patulibacter brassicae
CACGATCGCGATCTGGACCGCGAACCGGAACTGCGCCACGAACTCCGGGCCGTAGGAGAACGGCGGCCGCAGCGAGCGGACGAGGACCATCCACGCCAGGTGGAACATCCCACCGATCTCCACCACCACCCGCGGCGGAGCGGGCAGCGAGAGGCTGCGAGCGGTCGACGCGCCGCCGGCCATCAGCGGGCTCCCCACCCGTTGCTCAAGAGGCCCGATGGGCGCCCGCAGGCACCGATCGGACGGGCTCCGTCCCCAAGCACGCGGGCAGCATAGCCGAAATCACACGCTGTGTTCGAACAATGTGTTCGTACAGAGAGTTCTGGCGCTTCGGCGGTCGACCCGTCCACGACGAAGCGCCCGCGTGCGCCCGGGTTCCGGGCGCGGCGCGGGCGCGTCGATGGCCACGCGCCGGCGGGAGCCGGCGCGTGCCGATCAGCAGTCGGCGGTGATCCGCGGGTACGTGTACCCCGACTTGGGCACCTCGTCGGGGCCGAGCGGCGTGGTGCCCTTCGCCCGCGTCCGCCCGACGGAGCCGGGCTTCGGGTAGGGGTCGAAGTTCAACGCCATGCCGGGGATCCGGTGGACGAAGTCGGCCAGGCCCTTCGAGATGACGTCGGGCAGGCCGGACGGGAAGTTGTCGGGCGTGACGATCGGCGCCAGCCGGATGAGGTGGCCGGTCGCGTCGTAGCTGTTGGACGAGGACCCGAGGCCCTGGACGATGCTGAGCACCTCCGGGAAGTACGGCTCGGCGTAGCGCGTCACCGGCGTCAGCTCGCAGATAGTCTTGCGCAGCTTCGGCAGGCTCTCGGCCAACGGGCCCGACAGCGCGTCGACCTGCTGCAGCGTCCGCTCGAGGACCGGAGCCGCCGGCGACAGCTCGCGCATGAGGGCTCGACCGTCGGCGGTGGCGGCCGGCAGTCGCCCGACCGTGGGGCGCAGCGCGACGAGCGCCTTCGACGCCTCGTCGACGACCGGCGTCGCCACGCTCGAGGTCGACCGCACCACGCCCGACGTGCGCTGCACGTCGCGCAGCGTGCCGGGCAGCTCGTCGATCGTCGCCTCCAGCGCCCGGTCGCTGCGCCGCAGCGCGGTGAGCGCGGTCAGGCCGCGGTCGGCGAGCGTCGTGATCGCCTGGTCCCGCTGCCCGATCGACGCCGTGACGTCGCCGAGCTGCTGGACGAGCCGCGCCGTCTGGTCGCGATTGCGGCGCAGCACGTCGACGAGCCCACCCGGGTCGCCGGCGGCCTTGAGGAACTTCGTGGCGCCGCCGACCGTGCCGTTGAGCTCCTCGCCCTCGGTCCCGACCGCCGCACCGAGGCTGCGGATCGTGTCCCGGGCGCGCTCGCGGGTGCCGCCCTTCAGGACGCTGAGCAGGCGGTCGACGTCGACGAACTCGTCGGTCTGCTGCACCGAGAGGCCACCGCCGTCGGCGATCGTCTCGCGAGAGCGGCCGACCTTGATCGCGACGTAGTTCTCGCCGACCGGGGTGTGCTGACGGACCTGCACGCGGGAGTCGCGCGGCAGCGGGGTGACGTCGGGGTCGGTGATGAGGAGCTCCATCTTCGCGCCGATCCCGAGCCGCGAGACGGACGTCACCCGCCCGACCTTCACGCCGGCGACCGTGACGCGCGAGCCGACCGCCATCGCGGCGCCGGTCGGGGTCACGACCGAGACCTCGTACTCGTCCCCGCCGCCGAGCTTCGGCAGCGCGTCGCCCTTGGCGAAGATGAACAGCGCCCACGCCAGCGCGACAGCGGTGACCGCCGCGAGGCTGAGCAGGTGCCGGGGGAACGTCGTGCGCGGCATCAGCCCTCGTCCGCCTTCCTGGCGGCGCGCCCGCCGATCGTCTTGCCACCGGCGCAGTTCTTGGCGGCCGGCCGGCGGGGGACGCCGGGCAGCCCGACGTCCGGGATGCCGACGGCGAGGTTGCCGCGCGGGATCGGCCCACGAGCGTCGCCGAACTTCGACAGCGAGGCGTTCCACTGGAAGAACCCGCGGACGTCCTTCTCGCACTTCACGAGGCTGTCGGTGACCTTGTTCAGCGAGTCGGTCTGGGGCCGGAGGGCTGCGACCGCCGCGTCGATGTCGGTCGCCAGCGGATCGAGCGTCCGCGCGAGCGGCACGAGTCGCTCGACGGGCTCGGCGAGCTTGCGCACCGCGGGATCGAGCACCGCCCGCAGATCGCGCACGGTCCGCAGGTTGGCCGGGAGGCCGTCCGCGATCGGCGTGAGGTCGCCGATGGCGCCGTCGACGTCGCCGAGCACGCCGTCCACCGCGCGGAGGCTCGCGTTGATCGCGCCCGTCGTCCCGGGCAGCGCGCGGATCGTCCGATCGAGGTCCGCGGAGCCTTCCTGGAGGGTCCCGAGCACCGCGCTGCCGTCGCGCAGGAGGTACCGGATCTGCTGCTCCCGGTCCCCGAGCGACGCGGTCAGCGTGCCGACGTTGCCGATCAGCCGCTTGACGAGCGTCTCCCGCTTGGCGAGCTCGTCGGTGATGGTGCCGGCCTCGCGGACGAACGGGGTGAAGATGTCGAGCGTCCTGCGCAGCTCCGCGCCGCCGTCCTGCAGGCCGTTGCCGAGGTTGTCCAGCAGCGCCGCCAGCCGGGTCCGCTCGTTCGCCTGCAGCGTGTTGAGAACGTCGTTGATCTTGACGTTCACCGCGGTGCGCGACGCGGGGACGACCTCGTCGTCGGGCAGGCGGCCGGCCTTCGGCGTTCCCGGATCGATGATGTCGAGGTACTGGTCGTTCAGCGGCGTCTCCGGGCGCAGCTCGGCGCGCGCGTCGCGGTAGACCGGGTAGTCGTCGCGCAGCTTGATCCGCAGGACGGGCTGCTCTCCCACCCGCTCGATCTCCTGGATCGTGCCGGCCGGCACGCCGCGGTAGCGCACGTCGTCCACGCCCTCGAGCACGCCGTAGGCGTCGCTGACCGCGAAGCGCGCCTCGCGGGTGGACTTGAACAGCGTGTTCGTCAGCTGGCTGAGGATGAGGGCTGCGCCGACGACGGTGAGCACCGCGCCGATGAGCAGCACCGGGATGGCGCGCGTGGAGCGCCGCAGCTCGAGGAGGAGCCGACCCCGGGTCACCCCGTGGGTCATCCGATCGCGGGGGTCCTTCATCGCGAGCCCTCCTTCGCGCTCTCGGGGAACCGGGGGTCGGTGCCGGGGTAGTCCGGGTCCTTCGGTCGCTCGCTGTCGCCGCCGGGCAGGTACTGGAGGTACGTCCCGAGCATCTGGTCGAGGCTCTGGCACGCGAGCAGCTGCTTGACGCTCGGGTCGACGATCACCGTCTGGCAGGGGATGTGGACGGACGGCGAGCCGGTGCCGGCCGAGGCCGGGAAGCGGATGAAGTGCCCGTTCTCGTCCTGCTGGGAGGCCGCACCGCCGAAGCCGGCGGCCGTGCCGCCGATCATCGAGCTCGTCGGCTTGCCGGTCTCGGGGTCCTTCTCGTTGAGGTACGGGAGGATCTTCTGCTCGAGTCGGTCGATGCTCGGCTGGATCGCGTCGAGCAGCGGGACGCCGCCGGCACTCAGCTGCGCCAGCGACGAGACCGCCGGCCGCAGGTGCCGCACGAGGGGACGAGCGTCGCCGAGCAGGCCGCTCGTGCGTCCGAGCGTCGGACGCAGCTCCGCGAGCGTCGGCGCCACGTCGCCGGCCGCGTCGTCGAGGCGGTCCACGAGCCGGTCGGCGCCCGAGAGCGTCGTGTTCAGCCGCGCGAGGGTCGCGCGGACGAGCTGGGTCGTCGCCGGACCGTCGGCGAGCGTCGCGCGCAGGTCGTTCCCGCGCGCGGCGGTCGTCTGCAGCGTCGCGGCGGCGCCCGACACGAGCCGGCGCAGCTCGTCGTTCGGCGCGTCGAGGGCGCGCATCGTGCGCGTCGCCCCGTCCAGCACGCGCTGCAGGTCGCGGCCGGGGTCCTGCCCGCGGACGGCGCGCAGCCCGCGCTCGAGCGACGGCGCCTCGGTGGCCACCGTGTCGAACAGCCGCGCGGGGACCTGCGGATCGCGCAGCGTCTCGCGCAGCTCGCCGGGCAGCGTCACGAGGCCCTGACGGGCGCGCCCGTCGAAGATGCTCGTGACGTCGTCGACCTCGACCTGCTTGATCGTGCGGTCCTGGGCGATGAAGCGGTCGTCGAGCGGGCCCGCGGACGGGGTGCCGCGGTCGACCTTCACGTAGAACGAGCCGCCGAGCAGGTGCTTCCAGCGGACCTCGGCGCGCGCGTCGCGATAGAGCGGCCCCGCGTCCTCCTGGATGTCGACGGTGACGATCGACCCGCGCCCGTCGGGCCGACCCTCGATCTCCTGGACCCGGCCCTCGTCGCGACCGTCGACCTTCACGAGGTCGCCCGGCTGGAGCTGCGGCGTCGCCGAGAACTCGATCCGCAGCTCCTCCCCCTTGTCGTAGAAGACCTTCTGGGCCCACCCGAAGTAGTAGAACGCGGAGACGAAGAGGATCAGCGCCATGACGACCGCGCCCAGCGGGGCGAGGCCGAAGCGGTCGTGGAGGCGGCGGAGGGCGCTCATCGGTCGCTCCCGGGGACGAACTGCGGGTAGTCCCGCGAGGGGTACTTGCAGGCGTTGCCGAACGACTCGCGGTCCGACAGCTCACCCGGATCCTTGACCCCGATCACCGCGCCCGACGTCGGCAGCGAGAGCTGCAGGCGGAAGGCCTGGGACGGGCCGTAGGGGCCGTCTCCGGGCTGCATGAACCCGGTCATGCTGCGCATCGACGTCCCGAACGTCACGACGTCGCAGATGTAGGGCTTCGTTCGCTGCGCGATCGGGTGGACGTCCTCGAGCAGCTCGTTGGCGGGCTTCAGCGCCGGCTGGAGCCCGTCGGTGATCCGCGTGATCCCGGGCAGCGCCGGCCGCGCGGCGCGCAGCAGCGCGTCGGTGCGCTGCAGCGGCGTCCGGCTCTGCGCGAGGAACGAGCGGAGGCCCGTCAGCGCCGCCGGCGCCGGTCGGAGGGTCGTCTCGGCGGCGCCGGCGGCGCGGCGCAGGCTCGCGACGAGCCGCGTGCCGGAGGGCAGTCCGGCGGTCATCGCCGACAGCGCGCCGGGCGCGACGTCGAGCGTCTCCTGGAGCTCGTCGCGCTTCGTCACGAACGGCTCGACGGCGTCCGCGCCCTCGCGCAGGAGCGCGGTCAGGTCGCGGCGCTCGCGGTCCAGCGGCCGGACGGCGGACTCCAGCGCGGGAACGAGGCGACCGGCGGCGCCGTCGCGCTCGAGGACCGTCGCGGCGAACTCGCCGAACGGCTTGCCGCGGGTCGCGACGGCGCGGATCGCGTCGTTCAGCGCCTCCCCGTGCCCGAGGACGCCCTGTCCGAGCGCGCCGACCGAGGCACCGAGGGCGCCGCGGGTCTGGCGGTCGAAGGTGTCCAGGGCCTCCGGCAGGCCGAAGGTGAAGCTCTCGTCGTCGCCGCGGATGAGGCCGCCGTCGGCGAGGTTCTCCGCGCTCTGGCCCGGGATGAGCTCGATGTAGCGGGCGCCGAGCAGACCGGCTCCGCGAGCCGCGACCTTCGTGTCCTTCGGGATCTCGACGCCGGGCTCGATCTGGAGCTCCAGGCGGGGGCGCCCGTCATCGCCGATGTCGCGGGCCGCGACCTGGCCCACCCGCGCGCCGGCGATCCGCACCGGGTCGTGGTTCAGGAGGTTGCCGACCTGCGGGGTCGAGACGTAGACCGTCGAGTAGGCGCGTCCGGGGACGCCGTCGTAGATCTTGATCGCCTGCCAGACGAAGACGGCGATCGCCGCGAAGACCAAGAGGCCCCCGATCGCCACCCGCGGGACGGACGGCTCGGGCTTGCGCCCGCGGCGACGACGGGAGAACGGCGAGCGGGTGGTCATGGGCCGAGGAGGAGGTCGAGGAGGGCGTTCGGCGATCGGCCGGGGGCCGGGCGATCGCGGCCGCCGGAGAGCTGGCCGACGAGACCGTCGACGAATCCCTGCACGCCGTCGACCGTCTGCCGGACGCCGTCGGCGACCGGGTTCCCGGCGCCGGCGGAGGGCGCCGGCGACGTCGCGTCCGCCGAGGTGGACGCTCCGGCCGCCTGTCGGGCGGCGTCCGCTGCGACGGTCCGCCGCCGGGTCAGCGCCCTCGCGGCCCGCCGGGCCGAGGCGCGGGCCTTCGCCGGGGACGAGCCTGCGCCCCGCTCGACGCGCTCGAGGAGGCTGACGACCGTGTCGAGCCCGACGGACGCCTCGCCGCGGAAGATGTGCGACAGCTGGTCGCGGTACTGGATCGCCCCCGCCCAGTTGCCGACGACCGCGAGCGTGTTGTCGATCGCGCGGTCGGCGATCTCCGACACGACGGGAAGGTCCTGGCTGCTCGTCCGCTCGAGCAGCCCGGCGGTCGCGCGGGCCTCGGCGAGCACCGGCGTGGACCGCTCGGCGACCTTCGTCAGGTCGGGCGCGATGTCGCTGGCGGTGGCCAGCGCCGGCGACGCGCTGCGGCGGAACGGCTCGAGCTGGGCCAGCACCCCGCGCAGGGGCCGCGCCGAGCGGCGGACCTGCTGGGCGGCGCCGCGCAGCGGCTCGGTGGTCCGCTCGAGCTCGCCGAGGAAGCGCTGGAGGGTCGCGAGCGACGTCGGCGCCGAGGCGAGCGTCCCGCGGAGGGCCACGCGTCGCTCCGCGCCGGCGGTGGCCGCCTGGCCGAAGCGGTCGATGGCGCGCGTGATGTCCGCGCGACGGTCGGTGGCCTCGGCGACGAAGCGATCGCTGGAGTCCAGCAGGCGCCCGAGCTCGGCGTTGTCGTCGGCGAGCTCCGCCACGAGGTTCGTGCCGCGGGCGATCGCCGGACGCAGCTCCTCGAGGATCCGCTGGAAGTCGGCCTTGCGCCCGGTCACCGCCGCACCGAGCTCGTTGACGAAGATCGCCAGCCGCGCGCGGGTGTTGCCGTCCAGGACGCTGAGCACCCGGTCGAGGTCGGTCGCCTGCGTGACGCGCCGCTCCGTGATGACGTAGCCGTCGGGCGCGGGGTTCGAGCGATCACCGGCCTGCAGCTCGATCTGCTTCTGGCCGAGCAGGTTCTGCGCCGCGATGACGGCCTTGACGTCCCGGCCGACGGGGCCCTTGTCGCGATCGATCCGCAGGTGGGCGATCACGTCGTCGCGACGCGGATCGACCTCCATCTCGACCTTGCCGATCTTGACCCCGCCGATCGTGACCGGCGAGCCGTCCTTGAGCCCGTTGGCGTTCGCCATCCGGACGTCGATGACGTAGGGGTCCTCGCCGCCCGTCAGGACGATGGCCGCGACGAGCGCGACGACCGCGGCGAGCGCGAGGCGCAGGAGCGTCCCGGGCCTCACGGGGTCACCCCCTTGCCCTTCGCGGTGATCGGCGCGCGCGCCTCCTGGTCCTTCGACGGGTCGATGGCGTCCTTGCCCGCGCCGCACTCGTCGATGAACCACGGCTGACCGGCGTTGTAGCCCGGCGGCCGCGGGAAGCCGTAGCGCAGCTGCGGGAAGGTCCTCTTCGCCTCGGCCGGCGTGTACGTCATGGAGTTCATCGGGGCCGGGAGGTAGTTCTGGATCTGGGCGCGCAGGATCTTGTCCTTGCCGTCGCTCCAGGAGAGGAAGTCGCCCCAGGTCATGGCGAGGGCGACGATCTCCGGCGTCCAAGGCCGGACGCACTTGACCGTCTGGATGCCGACGTCGGCGGTCCGCGACAGCTGCGGCGCGAGCGTCGTCAGGCGCTCCGCGAAGCGCGTGATGCCGTCGCCGTCGGTCCGCACCGTCCGCAGGGTCCGCCGCGCGTCGGGCGTGACCTGCTGCAGCGCCGCGAGCGTCCGGTCGATCGGTCGAGCGACCGCCCGCAGCTCCCGCACGCCGGGGCGCAGGTCGGCCGTCAGCTCGCGGACCTTCGTCAGCGTGCGGTCGGCCCGCGGCAGGGTGTCGCGCACCTGGCGCAGCGCCGGCGGCAGGCCGGAGACGGTGCGCTCGAGCTCGGAGGAGCGGTCGGCGATCGCGGCGAAGGTCGACGCGGCCCCCTCGATGAGCGGCGAGACGCCCGGGTTCGCCCGCTTCACGGCGTCGATGACCCGGTCGGTGCTGCGGATCGTCGCGTCGAGCGACCCGCGCTCGGCGGTCAGCTCGTTCAGGAGCAGCTGGCCCTGCTCGAGCGTGCCGGGTGCCCGCCGCAGCGTGCGTCGGAGGCCGCCGGCCGACGCTTGCAGCGCCGGACCGGAGCGGTCGACGAGGGACTTGACGTCCCGGCGCACCCCGGTGTCGAAGTTCGACAGCAGCTGGTCGAACTCGACCGGGACCCGGAAGTCGCCCTTCGGGATCGTGCCGCCGTCGGCGAGCACGCCGGCGCCGCGCGGCCCGGGCTTCACGAGCACGTGGCGGTTGTAGAACGTCGCGGTGCCGCCCCAGCGGACGGTGAACGTCGTGCCGCGCGGCAGCGGCCACACGTCCTCGTCCGTGATCCGCAGGACGACCCGGGCGGCGCGGCCGCGGTCGACCGCGGTCATGCCGTCGACGGTGCCGATGACCTTCCCGCCGGCCCGGACCTCCTGGCCCTCGATGACGTTGGCGGCCTCGGGGACGGTGGCGCTCAGGAGGTGCCCCCGGTCGTCGTCCCCGCCGAGGACGATGACGGCGACGACCGCGACGGCGGCGAGGACCGCGGCCGTCGCGAGGATCCGCATGACGCGACGAGGGACCATCAGTCGCCGATCGGGATGTTGAGGTTGCGCCCGTAGAAGAAGACCCCGAAGAAGGCCGAGATCACGTGGACGAGGACGAGGTTGATCATCAGCGACTTCGCGACCGCCCGGCCGACGTCCGCGGGTCCCCCGCTGGCGCGCATCCCGTAGAAGGTCGCCACGAGGACGCACGGGAGCGTCATGAAGAAGAACGTGATGAGCGTGTAGAACTGCCCGAGCATGCTCTGGACGGAGAAGGTCACGTCCAGGAACTGCCGCGACCCGTTGCCCTGCAGGACCACGACGATGTCGAGGTAGTTGCCGAGGTTCTGGCCGATGAGGCTGATGACGGTCGCCAGCGGCACGAAGAGCATCGCCGCGAGCACCCGGACGCCGACGATGAGCTGCATCGGGTCGACGCCGGTGGACTCGTAGGCGTCGATCTCCTGCTGGATCTTCGCCGCGCCGATCTCGGCGGTCATCGCGCAGCAGATGCTCGCGCTGAGGACGTAGCCGTACATCGTCATCGGGACCTGGCGCTGGGTCAGCAGCCCGGTGAAGACGCCGACGAAGTCGCCGGCCCCGATCGTCCGCAGGAAGAAGAACCCGAAGCTCGCGACGCTGAAGCCGAGGAAGACGTTCATCGCGAGGAGCAGGAAGCTCGTGCGCTTGATGATCCGCGCGGTGAGCCCGAGGACCTCGGAGAAGTAGCGCGGCGTCAGCGCGGCGGCGACCATCGCCCGCGCGGAGAAGACGGTGAGCTCGCCGACCTCGTGGAAGAAGCCGCTGTGGCTCTTGCGCGGTGGGACGAGCTCGGGCTCGCCCTGGCCGGTCCCGGCCGGGGCGGCGACGGTGGGGGGCGGAGCGGCCATCAGCCCTTGAGGACGAGGAGGTCGGGGAAGATCGTGAGGAACCCGATGTTGAACACCGAGTTGAACATCCAGATCCCGAAGAACGAGACGACGACGGTCTGCGTCACCGCGACGCCGACGCCCTCCGCGCCGCCCTTCGTCGCGAGCCCGCGGTGGCACGCCACCATGGCGATGAAGAAGCCCATCAGCGCGTGCTTGAAGAACGTCGAGAGCAGGTCGAGCGCCTGGATGTTCAGGTACCAGGACTCGCGGTAGACCGACGGCGTGTACTCGAGGAAGGCCGGCGTGAAGACGTAGTACGTCGCGATCGGGACGAGCAGGCCGATGAGCCCGAGCACGAGCGCGGCGTAGACCATCCCCATGACGCGCGGGACGATGAGCGTGCGCATCGTGTCCACGCCGAGCACGGCCATCGCGTCGAGCTCCTCGCGGATCTTCCGCGCGCCGATGTCGGCCGCCAGGGCGGATCCGGCGATGCCGGCGAGGATCATCATCGTGATCCAGGTCGACACCTCGCGGGTGAAGCCGACGAACACGCCGCCCGGCGCGCGGTCCGCGACGCCCAGCGTGTAGGCGACCTCGCCGAAGTTCAGGATGCCGAAGCCGGCGATCCAGATCGCCTGCGAGATCGTCAGCGGGATGAGGCAGCGACGGATGTTGACGTTCGCCTCGACGATCGCGTCCGGCACCCACCGGATCGGGAGCTTCGCCGCCAGGCGCAGCGTCCGCGGCGCGAGCAGGAACGTGTCGCGCGCGGTCTTCAGCGACTCGTAGACCCCCGATCCCGCGAAGGCCTCGACCGGGGTCAAGGCTGGTTCGCCCGATGGCGCACGGCGGCGCGGGCCCGACTGGACTCCTCCCTCCACGTGCACATCGTGGCCGGACAGTGTGACCACCGCATCGTTGTGATGGGGGAAAGACATCCCCCGGACAGGTGAATCTCTCGACCATGCGTCCGATCAGCTCGCACTGCGAGCCGCGTCGTGCCCCGCCGGGGGCCGGAACGGCGAGCGCCGGGCGGTGCCCGGCGCGATCGACGAGGGGACCCGTGCGCACGGGGCGCCCACGGGAAGGGTGCGCGAGCGCGCTGCGCCGGTCAGGCGTCCATCCCGAGCGGGCCCTCGGAGGCACCGGCGAGGAACTGCTGCACGAACGGCGTGTCGGACTCCAGGACGTCCTGGGCCAGGCCGCTCTCCAGGACGCGCCCGCGCCAGACGATCGTCATGTGGTCGGCCAAGAGCCGCGCCAGCATGATGTTGTGGGTCACGACGACCATCGTGCCCCCGTGCTCGGCGTGCTGCTCGACGAGCAGCTCCCCGAGCAGCGCCGTGCGGACCGGATCGAGTCCCGAGTCCGGCTCGTCGCAGAGGACGATGCCGGCGTTCAGGACGAGGGCACGGGCGAGGCCGGCGCGCTTGCGCATGCCGCCCGACAGCTCGTTCGGCATGCGGTCGATCGCCCCGCCCAGCCCGACGCTCGTCAGGTGGTGCATGACGATCTCCTCGATCTCCGGCTCGGTGAGATCGGTGTGCTGGCGCAACGGGAACGCCGCGTTGTCGTAGATGTTCATCGCGCTGAAGAGCGCGCCGTCCTGGAACATCACGCCGATCTCGCGGCGCAGCGCCATGATCTCGGACCGGCTCATGCCGCTGAGCGCGCGCCCGCGGATGAGCACCTCGCCCGCGTCGGGCCGCAGCAGGCCGAGGACGTGCTGCAGCAGGACGCTCTTGCCGGTGCCCGACGGGCCGAGCACGACCGAGATCATCCCCTCGGGGATCTGGACGTCGAGGCCGGCGAGGACGCGGTTGCGCCCGAAGCTCTTCTGCAGTCCGCGGCTCTCGATCGCCAGGAGCTCCGGCGCGATCCGCGCCGGGCACGACGAGCGCCGGGCGTCCTCGCCCTCGTGGCCGCTGCCGCGGCGCAGCAGCTCGCGGAGGATCGGGTCGACCTCCATGTACTCCCGCACCGGCCCCCGGTGCCCGACGTCGCCCGTGATGATCGAGCCGGCCAGCGCCAGCGCGCCGTCGGTGAACGCGAGCGCGTCCTGCGGACGGAGGTCGAGGACGATCTCCGCGTGGTCGCCGTCCTCGACGAGGACCGGGTCCCGACCGAGGTCGAGCGTCACCGCGTCGGGCGCGCCCGCGACGCGGAAGGCGACGCTCGTGCGGGCGTGCGCGAGACGCTCGACGGTCGGGCTGCGCTCCGACACGGCGTCGGCGAGCGCCGCGCGGAGGCGGGCGACGATGGCGGTGGCTGGAAGGTCCCGGGACACGAGCTCTGGGGTCATGGTGCGCTCCTCTTCCGCGACGGCGTGCACCGTACGCGCGGGGGCTCCGGTCGGCGTGGCAGGGGGTCACGGACCGGTGGGCGGTCGCCAGCCTAACCATTTTCGTACGGAGAGTCCAGACAACGCGTACGACACCCCCGGCGGTCCGTGTGTGAGGATGCCCGCGCATGTCCGCGCCGAGCGAGCCGATCGACGTCCTGACGGCGATCGTCCAGGTGCACCGGCGGGTCAAGACGGCCACGGACGTCTCGGAGATGCTCGTGCGATCGGTCGAGGAGGTCCGCGTCCGGATGGGCCTCGACGCCTGCCTCGCCCTGCGGGTGGACGGCGACCGGATCACGACGAGCGCGACCGGGGTCCTCCAGCACGCCGAGAGCGAGCGCCTGCGCCGCCGGTTCGCCGACGGCCTGCGCCTGCGCCCCGGCTCGCGCGAGGCGGAGGCCGTGCGTCGGCCGGAGACGGCGCTCCACCCGCGGGTGCTCGAGCTGCCCAGCGCGCTCGGGGACGCCGCCGGCTCCGCCGGCTGCGCGGTGGCGCCGCTGGCGCCCGAGGAGCGCGCCGTCGCCCTCCTGGTGGGCCTGCGCGACCGCCCGCTGACACTCGACGAGCAGCGTCTCCTGGTCGCCTACGGGATGGCGATCGGGGCGGCGATGGAGATCGTCGTCATCCGGATGCGCGCGGCCGAGATGCGGGCGGAGATGCGCCGCAGCTCGACGACGCTGCTCGCCCTCGCGCAGGAGATCGCCGACGCCCCGGTCTCGCTGCCCGAGGACCACGGCTTCGGCTGGACGTTCCCCGAGGCCGGCCAGCCGGTGCTCGCCGACGCCGAGGAGTGGCCGCTGACGACGCGTGAGCGGCGCGTCGCCGAGCTCCTCGTCCAGGGTCGGGCGAACCGCGAGATCGCCGATGCGCTCATCCTCTCCCCCGAGACGGTGAAGAGCCACGTGTCGAGCATCCTGCGCAAGCTCGGGGTGTCGAACCGCGCCGAGGCGGTCGCCCGCCTGCTCGGCCGTCCGCGCTGACGGCCGAGGAGGAGCGGACGTGGAGCGGCGACCGTCCCCGCCGACGGCCGGCCGGGTCTAGACGACCGCGCGCTCGCGCTCCGGCGCCGCGGCCGGCGCCGGCGCGGCGCGGGCCACGGGCGGCGCCTCCGCCGGCGCGGGAAGCGGCTCGCCGACGACGACGTACTTCCCGAGCAGCCGGACCGTGGAGGCGATCCCGCCGACGACGGTGAGCGCGGCCAGGGAGACGAGGACCATCGACGGGTCGTCGACCGAGTGCCGCACGGAGAGGTAGAGGATCCCGGTGCCGAACAGGCCGGCCGCGAAGGCCGCAGGCGTGATCGTCAGCAGCGCGAGGAGGTTCGCGCCGCGCAGCCTCGGCGCCAGGCGCGACGCGATCATGCCCGCCACGAGCGCGGACATCGCGTTCGTGAAGCCGAGGAAGACGGGGTAGCCGGCGATCACGAACGGCTGGCTGTCCTGGTACTCGTAGACGCCGAGGATCGAGACGTAGGCCATCTCGGCGGCGATCGCCATCGCCGCGATCCCGAAGTACAGCCGCCAGACCGTCCGCATCGTCGGGCTGCGCTGCAGCGTCCGGGCGACGACCACGGCGGCTCCGCCGTAGAAGAACGTGTAGGCCGCCGGCACCCAGACCGGCTGGTGGCTGCCGAACGTCTCGTAGAGCGCCCAGGCCCCCTCCTCCCGGAACCAGAGGCCGTAGAGGTGGTCGAACGCCGGCTCCATGAGGCAGGTGAGGGTGCCGGCCGCGACGACGAACATCGGCCAGACGATCCCCTCGCGGCGCCAGAGGACCACGACGTAGGCGATCGTCGCGAGCGCGAGCGAGAACGTGAGGACCGTCGAGATGATCTGCCCGGTCTCGTTGACCGGGGTGTCGATCCCCAGGGTGTCGACTGGTGCCATGGCGCGTTCCTCCTCGCGGGTGCCGCGCGGCGTCGACCGCTCGGCCTGTTCGGATTGTCCCTCCGAACACCATAACCGAACAAGCTGTCTAGAATTGGGATTCGTTCGACGGCGAATGCTCGTGGAGGAGCGATGGGTCTGGGACAGCAACTGGCGTTCGCGGCGGCGATCGGCCGCGTGACCGCGACCGTCGCCGGCGAGCGCGTGCGCGGACGGCGACCGGCCCGGCCCGGCGACGTCCCGCCGACGGTCGACCAGCTCACGACGGCGTGGCTCACCTCCGCCCTCTGCCGCGACCACCCGGAGGCGCACGTCACCGCCTTCGAGCTGGGCTCGGGCTCCGACGGCACGAGCTCGCGGCGGGCGATCTCCGTGACGTACGACGACGCCGGCGTGGCCGCGGGCCTGCCGACCGCGATCTACTCGAAGTCGACGCCCAGCCTCGTGAACCGGCTGCTCATCGGGGTGACCGGCGCCGCGGGCGCCGAGGCGCTCTTCTACGACCGGATCCGTCCGCAGCTCGAGCTCGGTGCGCCCGCCGGGTACTTCGGGGCCTGGGACCCGCGCACGTGCCGCTCGATGGTCCTCATCGAGGACATCGTCGCCACGCGCGGGGCGACGTTCGGCAACGCCGCGACGTACGTGGACCGCGCGGGCGCCGAGAGCATGGTGCGCGAGATGGCCCGCTACCACGGGGCCCTCTGGGAGGACCCGCGGCTGGCGGGCGAGTGGGCCCTGCCCGACACCCACGCCTGGCAGCGGAACTTCAACGACAAGACCGGGTTCGACCGCGGGGCGATCCTCGCGCTTCGCTTCGCGCGCGACGAGGTGCCGGCCGAGCTGGCGGCTCGCAAGGGCGAGATCCGCGGCGCCCTCATGCGCTCGCTCGAGATCAACGCGGCCGGTCCGCGGACGCTCCTGCACCAGGACGTCCACCCGGGGAACTGGTTCCGCCTGGCGGACGGCTCGCTGAACCTCTACGACTGGCAGAGCTGCGCGATGGGCAACTGGGCCCTCGACGTCGCCTACGCGCTCAGCGCGGGACTGGAGGTCGAGGACCGCCGCGCCTGGGAGCGCGAGCTCCTCGCCCTCTACCTCGAGGAGCTCGCCGCGCGCGGCGCGCCCGCGCCGTCGTTCGACGATGCGTGGCGGGCCTACCGCCAGCAGATGCTCCACGGCTTCATCTTCTGGACCTACACCCTGCTCGTGGGCAAGGTCAACGCGCTGCAGCCCGAGGACCACGTGCGGACGCTCATCCGCCGCACCGGCCAGGCGATGGTCGACCTCGAGTCGCTCGACGCGGTGGCCTGAGCCCGGGCCGCGCCGGGCGGCCCGTCGCTCAGCCGCCCACCGCGTCGACGGTCGCCGACAGCTCGTCGAGCTCCGCCTGCAGGTCCGTCATGAGGTCCCACGCGTCGGGCAGCGCCTCGGCGTCGGCGACCGCGCCGACGGCGAGGTCCTGGGCGTAGCTCACCGCCGTGATGTTCAGCCCGACGCCGTCGAGGACGAGGCTCATGGGCAGCTGGGCGACGACGGGCGCGCCGGCCATGGTGAGCGGCATCGGCGGACCCGGGACGTTCGAGAGCAGGAGGTTCATCGGTGGCGCGAGCGCACCCGAGCCGAGCAGGCGGACGGCCGCGGAGGACACCGGCCCGAAGAGGACCGGCGGGATCAGGCCGTTGGCGTCCGGGAGCAGCGTGTCGGGGACGTCGCGGTGGCGGGCCTTCGCCTGCGCCATCGCCTCGTGCGCGCCGCGCAGGCGCTCCAGGGGGGTCGCGCGGTCCGTCGGCAGCGGCACGATGAACGACGAGAACTGGTTGCCGAACGCGGTGAGCTCCTGCACCGGGCGGACGGACACGGGGATGAACGCCACGAGCGGCTCGTCGGGCAGGTCGCCGGTGGCCGACAGGCGCCGCCGCAGGGCGCCGGCGATGAGCGCCACGACGACGTCGTTGATCGTCACCCCGTGCGCGGTCTTGATCCGTCGGACCTCGGCGAACGGGAAGGTCTCGAACGCGACCCGCCGCTCGGGGCTCAGCGGGCCGTTGAGCCGCGTGCGCGGAGCCTGGACGTACTCGCTGCTCGCGCCGTCGCGGCCGGCGCGGCGCCGGGCGCCGAGGCTCAGCGCGCGGACGCCCGGGAAGCTGCGCAGGGTCGGGGTCTGGTCGAGGTTGGCCAGCGTCCGCCGCGCCCGCCGCAGCGCGCCGACCGGGTGGGCCACGGCGGACGCCACCGCACCGGCCAGCAGCGCCGGCCGCCCCGGGGCCGCGCGGGGGACGACCTCGCCCGACGGCGCGTCGGGCGCGGGATCCTGCAGCGTCGCGAAGACGTAGCCGGCCGAGAGCCCGTCGGCCACCGCGTGATGCAGCGCCGCGACGATCGCCGTCCGGCCCTCGGCCAGGCCGTGCACGACCCGGAGCTCCCAGAGCGGTCGCGAGCGGTCCATCCGCTCGACGAGCATCCGCTCGATCACGCCGGCGATGGCGCGGCCGTCGCCCGGGGCGTCGACCCGCTCCTCCGTGACGTGCTCGTCGATCTCGACCGGGCCGTCCACCACCACCGGGTGCGCGATGCCCAGCGGGGCCGGGGCGAGGCGCCATCGCAGCACGGGCAGGCGGTCGATCCGCTCGGTCACGAGCGCGACGACGTCCTCCCGGCTGACGGACGACCCGTCCTCGCGGGGACCGCAGACGATCAAGCCGCAGTAGTGGCCGTAGGTGTTGCCCGACTCCGCAGCAAGGAACTGCGCGTCGAAGGCGTTGAGTCGTCGCACCATGCTCCTCGCGTTGCTGCTGACCGGCGTGCGCCGCGCACCGTACGGGATGGCTGGACACGGCGTCAACGACACGGCAGCCGACAACCACCCGTTCCACGGTGCGAAGATCCGCGCTCGCGCAGCAGCGCCTGACAGGACATACTGTCCAGACACAACGTCAGAGCAAACTCGAGGAGGACGACCAGTGACCTACGTCATCACGGAGTCGTGCATCGGCACGAAGGACGCCAGCTGCACCGAGGTCTGCCCGGTCGACTGCATCCATCCCACGCCGGACGAGGACGGGTACGACCAGGCCGACCAGCTGTACATCGATCCGGAGGAGTGCATCGACTGCGACGCGTGCGCCGAGTCCTGCCCGGTGGACGCGATCTTCAGCGAGGACCAGGTCCCCGACGACCTGCAGTCCTACATCCAGAAGAACGCCGCGCACTACGCCTGACGGCGGGACGCCCGCGCGGACCCCTCCCCGGGGGTCGTGGGGCCCCGTCGCGGCTCGCTACCGTTCTGGGGGTGGACGCGACCCCGACCGCCGCGCGCACCGCCCCGGTCCTGACCGACGGCTACGGCCGGGTCGCCCGTGACCTGCGGCTGTCGGTCACCGACGTCTGCAACCTCCGCTGCCGCTACTGCCTGCCGGACGAGCGCGTCGCGTGGCTCCCGCGCGACGAGCGTCTCGACGACGACGAGACGGTGCGTCTCGTCACCCTCCTGGCCGCGCTCGGGGTCCGGACCGTCCGGGTCACGGGCGGCGAGCCGCTGGCCCGACCCGGTCTCGCCCGGCTCGTCGAGCGCCTCGCGGCGATCGAGGGCATCGACGAGCTCGCCCTGACGACGAACGGCGTGCTGCTCGCGCGGCACGTCGCCGCGCTGGCCGACGCCGGCATCAGCCGGATCAACGTCTCGCTGGACAGCGTCGATCGCGAGCGCTTCGACGCGCTGACGCGCCGGGACCTGCTCCCGCGGGTGCTCGAGGGGATCGAAGCGGCGCGCCGGCATCCGGGCATCCGCCAGGTGAAGCTCAACGCCGTCGCCCTGCGCGGGGTCACGGAGCACGAGGCGCTCGACCTCGTGGCCTTCGCCCGCGCGCACGACCTGCAGCTGCGCTTCATCGAGGTCATGCCGCTGGACGCCGCGGGCAACTGGAAACCCACCGACGTGCTGACCGCCGAGCAGCTGCGGGCGATCATCGCCCGGCGCTGGCCGCTCGAGCCGCTCGAGCGGGAGCCCTCGTCGACCGCCCGCCTCCTGCGCTTCGCCGACGGCGGCGGCGAGGTCGGCTTCATCGCGTCCGTGAGCGAGCCGTTCTGCGCGGACTGCGACCGGCTGCGCCTGACGGCCGACGGCCAGCTGCGGACCTGCCTCTTCGCCCACGGCGAGACCGACCTGCGCGGGCCCCTGCGCGCGGGCGCCGACGACGCCGCGCTGGCCCGCGTGGTGCGCGAGGCCGTCGCGGCGAAGCAGTGGGGCCACGAGATCCACCGGCCCGGCTTCCGGCCGCCGGCGCGCTCGATGAGCGCGATCGGCGGCTGACCCGGCGGGGCTCAGGCGGTCGTGGCCGCGCGAGGCGCGTCGGCCGCGGCACCCGCGACGATGCCGTCGTCGTGCAGCCGGCCGATCTCGTGCTCCGCCAGGCCGAGGACGTCGGCCAGGACCTGCTCCGTGTCCGCCCCGAGGACCGGCGCCGGCGCCACGGGCACCCGCGGGACCGCCGAGAACTCCAGCGGCGAGGCCGGCGACAGGTAGCGCCCCGCGCCCGGCTGGTCGACCTCGGCGAACATCGGGTTGTCGCTCGAGCAGCGCGGGTCCTCCTCCACGAGCTGGCGGAACGTCTGGTAGGGCCCCCACGAGACCGACGTGCCGGCGAACGCCTCGCGGACGTCGGCGAGGTCGCGTCGCGCGAACCACGGCCGCAGCAGCGCCGCGATGAAGTCGCGGCCCTGGAACCGCCCGGCCTCGGTCGAGAGGTCGAAGCCGGTGCCCTCCTCGATCTTCGCGCAGGCCTCGTGGAGGTTCGTCGCGTCCTTCAGGGCGCTCCACTGACGTCCGGTCAGCGCAACGACCATCACGCGGCGACCGTCGCGGGTCTCGAAGTCGTGCCCGAACGCGCCGTAGAGGTAGTTGCCGTCCTTCGCGCTGTCGCGCGCCTCGAGCTGCGCCTCCGCGATCCGCCCGAGGTTCCCGACCATCGCGAAGGCGACGTCGGAGAGCGCGAGGCTGATGAGCGTGCCCAGGCCGGTGCGCGACCGGCGGCGCTCTGCGGCGAGCAGCCCGACGGCGGCGAGCTCGCCCATCGCGATGTCCCAGGCCGGCAGCACGCTGTTGAGCGGCTCGGCGAGGTTCCGCGGGCCCGTCGCCCACGGGAAGCCGGTCGCCGGGTTCACGGTGTAGTCGACCTCGCTCGTGCCGTCCGGGTTGCCGGTCAGCGCGACCATGACGAGGTCCTCCCGGCGCTTGCGCAGCTCGTCGTAGGCGAGCCAGCCGCGCGCCGGGAAGTTCGTGAGGAAGAGCCCGGAGTCGGGTCCCGGCGCGCCGACGAGCTGGCCGACGAGCTCGCGGCCCTCCGGGCGGCGGAGGTCGATCTGGATCGAGCGCTTGCCCTTGTTCAGCCCCGCCCAGAAGAGGCTCTGGCCGCCCTCGGCGACCGGCCACCGAGCGTGGTCGAGTCCCCCGCCGATCTGGTCGAAGCGGATGACGTCCGCGCCGAGCTGCGCGAGCGTCATGCCCCCGAGCGGCGCCGCGACGAAGGCCGAGCCCTCGATCACGCGCATGCCGGCGAGGATGCCGTGCTGGTTCGTCATGCCATCACTCCGATCAGGTCCCAGGCCAGTACGTGTCGCGGCTCGCCGCCCGCGTCGTCGTCGAGCGGATCAGCCGTGACGTCGACGTGCAGCTCGACGAGCGCGCCGCCGTCCGCCAGGGGCGTCGACGCGCCGATCGTCACGACGCTGCGCAGCGTGTCGTCCTCGAAGACCGGGCCGACGTGGTCGCAGCGGCGCCAGCCCACGATCGTCACGAGGTTCGGCAGCGCCCGGCCCAGCTGCGCGCCGGCCAGGCCGATCGTGTGGCCGCCGTAGACGAGTCGGCGCGGCGGACGCGCGCCCGTGCCCCGGCGGTCGTGGTGCACGAGGGCGACGTTCATCCCGAGGCGGGCCAGCTCGGGCGCCGAGCTCACGACGTCCCCGCCGACGACCTCGATCCGCTCCCCCTCGCGCAGATCCGCCGCGTGCGCGCCGTGCGGCGATGCGGCGCGGAAGGCCGCGAGGTCCCAGCCGGTCGTCACCGCCCGCAGCGCCGCCTCGTCGAGGTCCTCCGGCACCGCGTCGACGGCGTCCTGGCGGCCGGTCGGCGGCGCGTCGGGTCGCAGCGGCAGCATCGCGCAGCGCCGGAAGTCGAGCACCGGCCGGTCGTGCTGGTCGACCGTCCGCATGTGCAGCTCCGCCAAGCCGGTCGCCGGGCGGCCCTCGCGACGACGGTTCTCGCGCAGCGCCTCGACCGTCGTCGTCGTGCGCAGCGCGTCGCCGATCCGGACCGGACGCAGCAGGACGAGGCCGCGGTAGAAGAGGTTGGCGCGGACCCGCTGGGTCACGGCCGTCGACTGGCCGATGGCGACGTCGCAGACGAGCGACGGGTGAGCCAGGAGACCGTCCTCGCCGGTCACGGCGCGCGCGAGACCCCGATCGAGCGCGAGCCGCAGGCGCCAGCCGAGGATCGACTGGTGCACCGCGGCCGTCCCCTCCGTGAGGGTGACCACCGGCGCGTCCTCGACCGTCGCACCGACCTCGAGATCCTCGAAGTAGGGTGCCGGTGGGACCGCGATCCGGGTCGTCACGGGCGCTCCGGGGACGACGGCGAGGGCATGCCGGTCACGCTACACCCCGGACGGTCCGTGCGGACAGACCGTCCGAGCCGCTCCCCCGGTCCGTCGGGGTCCGACCGGCCCCGAGGTCCGCGTCGTGCGGAAGGCCCTCGACCATGGCTTCACCGGACGACGCGCGTCGCGTCGCTACCGCTCGAGCAGGGCGTCGGCGAGGGCCTCGAGCTCGTGCTCCGCCGCCCCGTGGGCGAGCAGGTAGTCGCGGGCACCCCCGTGCTGCTCGCGGAGGTGGTCCAGCACGAGCCGCATCGCCTCCGCCGGGGCGTCGAGCGCCACCGCGATCGTCTGCTCGTCGAGGCCGGCCTCGACGGCGTGGCGGCGGATGCGGTCGAGCTTCGGCCCGCGCAGCAGCTCGCCGGTGAGCGCGTAGTCGGCGACGATCTCCTCCTCGTCGACCCCGAGGAGGCCGAGCACGAGCGCGGTCACGAGGCCGGTCCGGTCCTTGCCCGCGGCGCAGTGGTAGAGCGCGGGCAGCGCGCCGGGCACGGCGAGCCGGCGGACGGCCTCGGTCAGGCGCTCGCCGCGCTGCTGGAGCAGCAGCAGGTAGAGCCGGCCGAGGTCGGTGATCCGTCCCGTGCTCAGCTCGCCCATGACGGGGATCAGCACGTGCTCGAGCTCGAGCCCGGCGAGGTCGTCGGGGTGCTGCTCGGACTCGATCGCCTGGCGCAGGTCGATGACCGTGCGCAACCCGAGCTCGCGCAGGACGGCGCGCCCGGCGTCGCCGAGCGCGTCGATGCCGTCGGCCCGGAAGAGGCGCCCCCGGGCCACCCGCGCCCCGTCGCGCGCGGCGTAGCCGCCGACGTCGCGGAAGTTCGCCGTGCCCGGGACGGCGTGGACGCGCTCGGCGGGCGGGACGGTGGTCATGCCGTCGAGGGTGGCAGGTCGGGCGCCCGACCCCGTCGGGTCGGGGCGTCCGTCCCGGCCGGTCATCGGGTCTGGTCGAGGACCTCGTCGGGGTCGACCTCGACCGCCGGCTCGTCGGCGGGCGCGGCGGTGAGCGGTGCCCGCGCCGGCGTCGTGCCGATCCGCTGCTCGTAGCCGGCGCGCGCCTGCTGGTCGATCTCGAGGAACGCGCGATCGGCCTTGATCAGGTGGTTCATCGTGTCGCGCAGGCGACGGCCGAGCAGCGGCTGCGTCTTCAGCACGCCGGTGAGGATCCTCGGCACCACGACGTCCGGCCGCGGGCGCCGCACGACGTCGACGATCGCCTCGGCGACGTCCTCCGGCTCGACGTTCTTCACGAACCGCGTGCCGCTCGTCCCGTTCACGAGGTCGGTGTTCGTGAACGACGGCATGACGCAGGTGAAGTGCAGGCCACGGCCGGCGTACTCGACCCGCGCCGTCTCCGTCGCCGACACGACGGCGGCCTTCGACGCGGCGTACGTGAGGCCGCCCGGAACGGGCGACTTGCCCGCGACGGAGGCCGTGTTGATGATGTGCCCGCGGCCGCGGGCGAGCATGCCCGGCAGCGCGGCCTTCATCCCGTTGAGGCAGCCCTGCACGTTGATGCGCAGGACGCGCTCGGCGGTCTCCGGCGACTCGTCGAGGAACGGCCCGATCGGCATGATGCCGGCGTTGTTGTGCAGGACGTCGATCGGCCCGAGGGCCTGCTCCGCGTCGGCGAGGAAGCTCGCGAACGACGCCGGGTCGGTGACGTCGACGGCGAGGCCGACGGCGCGCTCGCCGAGGCCCTCGGCCTGCCGGCGGGCCTCTTCGGCGTCGATGTCGCCGAGCGCGACCTTGCAGCCGGCGGCGTGCAGCGCCTTGGCGGTCGCCAGGCCGATGCCGCGCGCGGCTCCGGTGATGGCGACCACGCGGGAGCCGGTGATCTGCTGCTTCGTGGCCATGAGTGCTCCTCCAAGCGATTCCCGAGACCGACGGACATGCTATCCGGTCAGCATGTCCAGGGCGAACGGCCGTTCGTCCAGCGCCGGTCGCGGGCGATCCGTGCCAGATCTGGCACGGTACCGTGCCAGATCGAACGCGGGAGCGGGCGCCGGCTACCGGCCCTCGTAGCGCGGCTCGCGCCGCTCGATGACGGCCGCCAGCCCCTCGCGGGCGTCGTGGGTCCCCGAGAGTCGCGAGACCGTGCGGGCCTCGTCGGGCATCCGCGCCTCGGCGGTCCCGTCCAGGCCCTCCCACATGAGGCGCTTCGCCTCGCCGTAGGCGAGCGTCGGGCCGGCGGCGATCCGGCGCGCGAAGGCCAGCGCCTCCTCGACGAGGCGATCGTCCGGGACGACCCAGTTGATCAGGCCGTCCTCGAGCGCCTCCTGCGCGGTGAGGACGCGGTCGGCCAGGACGATCTCCATCGCTCGACGGAAGCCGACGATCCGCGACAGCGTCACCGAGGTGCCGGCGTCCGGCGCCATCCCGGCACGCGTGGCGGCCGACATGAACTTCGTCGACTCGCCGGCGTAGACGAGGTCCGCCGCGCAGACGAGACCGAGCCCGCCGCCGCCGGCCGCGAAGCCGTGGACGGCCGCGATCACCGGCGCCTGCAGGCGCATGAGGCCGGAGGCGGCCGTCTGCAGGAGGGTCGTCGCCACGCGCAGGTAGTCCGGCAGCCCCTCGCCCTTCGAGGCGAAGTCGCGGATGTCGCCCCCGGCGCAGAAGTGCTTGCCCTCGCCCGTCATCAGCACGGCGCGGACCCGCTGGTCCTCGAGGCAGCGGAGGATCGCGGCGTTCAGCGCCTCGAGGAACGGGACGCTCATGCCGTTGGCGGCGTCGGGGCGGTTCAGCCGGATCCGCGCGACGCCCGTCGACTCGAGGTCGAGCAGGACGGCGGCGTCGGCGATCAGCGCCTCGGTGGTGATCTCGTCGGTCGTGGTGCTCATCGGGGGCGACTCCTGCGCGTCGTCGGGATCGGGTCGGGCCGCGTGCCGGACCGGGCGGACGCGGGGCGTCGCCACGGATCGGCGCCGGCCGTCAGCGGTTGGTGAAGCGGCCGATGCCGGCCGCGGCCTCCTCGCCGGAGAGGTGGTCGAGCACCGTCTCCAGCTCGCGGTCCAGGCCGTCGGCGAGGGTGCCGTCGAGGCCCCCGCGGACGAGGCCCTTCGTGCGGGCGATCGCGGCGCGGTCCTTGCCGGCGAGCTGCTCGAGCAGCGCCTCGACGGCGGCGTCGAACTCCTCCGCCGGGACGGCCCGGTAGACGAGCCCCCACTCGGCGGCCTGCCTCCCGCTCAGCCGGTCGCCGGTGAGGATGTGGCCGAGCGCGCGGGGGCGGCCGACGAGGCGGGCGAGCCGCTGCGACGAGCCGCCGCCCGGCACCTGACCGAAGTTCGAGTGGTTGTCGGCGAGCTTCGCGTCCTCGCGCACGATGGCGATGTCCGAGGACTGGATGAGCTCGAAGCCCCCCGCCATCGCGTAGCCCTCGACCGCGGCGACGACCGGCACGGGCAGCTCGGCGATGAGGTCGCAGGCGCGCCGGAAGGCGACGAAGAGCCCCCGCAGGGCCTCGCGCGCGTCGTCGGCGGTCCGCAGCGCCTCGAGGTGGTGGAAGTCGCCGCCGACGGAGAAGCAGCCGTCCGCGCCGCGGATGACGATCACCGCGATCGTCTCGTCGCCGCCGAGCTCGCGCAGCGCGCGCTCGAGCTCCTGCCCGACCTCGGTGGTGATCGCGTTGCGCGCCTCGGGCCGGTTCAGGGTGATCCGCCCGATCGCGCCGTCGCGCTCGGCGAGCACGACCGGCGGGGCGGCCTCGTTCGACGGTGCGGTGCTCTCGGCGCTCGACATCGCCGCTGATCGTATCCGGATCGCAACGCGTCGTCTGGACATGGTGTGTGGGCAAGCCGCGCAGGACCGCGATCCGCCGGTACGCTCCCGCCCATGAGCGCGCGCGTCCCCGACACGATCGCCGTCATCGGCGCCGGCACGATGGGGGCCGGGATCGCGCAGCTCGCCGCGCAGGCTGGCGCGCGGACGCTCCTGCACGATCCGGTCCCCGAGGCGCTGGAGCGCGGCATCGCCGGCATCGGCAAGGGACTCGACCGCCTCGTCGCGAAGGGCAAGCGAACCGCCGAGGAGGTCGAGGAGATCACCGGCCGGATCGAGGCGGCGGCGACGCTCGAGGACCTCGCGCCGGCCGGGCTCGTGATCGAGGCTGCGCCCGAGCGGCTCGAGATCAAGCTCGACCTGTTCGGCAAGCTCGCGGGGATCGTCGCGCCGGACGCGGTGCTGGCGACGAACACCTCCTCGCTCTCGGTCACCGAGATCGCCGCGTCGACGCCCGGCACGGAGCGGGTCGTCGGCTTCCACTTCTTCAACCCGGCGCCGGTGATGAAGCTCGTCGAGGTCGTCGCCGGCGAGGGGTCCTCGGAGCAGGCGCTCGCGATCGCCCGCGCGACCGGCGAGGCGATGGGCAAGCACGTCGTCGACGCCGCCGACGTCGCCGGGTTCCTCGTGAACCGGGTGAACCGCCCGTACTCGCTGGAGTCGCTGCGCCTGCTCCAGGCACGGATCGGGACGGTCGAGCAGCTCGACCGGATCATGCGCCGCGGCGCCGGGTTCCGGATGGGCCCGTTCGAGCTCATGGACCTCATCGGCATCGAGACGAACCACGCCGTCGCCGAGGGCTTCTACCGCCAGACGTTCGGGGAGCCGCGCTTCCAGCCCTCCCCGCTCCAGGCGCGCAAGATCCAGGCCGGGCACCTCGGCCGCAAGACCGGCCGCGGCTGGTACGCCTACGCCGACGGGCAGCCGCACCGGCCCGACGACGCCCCGGCGCCGGAGGCCGGCGGGGGCGACGGGCGGACGGTCGCGATCGTCGGGTCGATCCCCCTCGCCGACGAGCTGCGGGACGCGGCCGCCGGCGCGGGCTTCGCGGTCGTCGGGTCCGACGCGACCGACCCGTGGCTCACGCTGGACCTGCGGCTCGACGAGGCCGAGGGCGCGCTGCCCGCCGGGCCGCGCGCCGTGCTGCTGGCCCGCGGCTCGCTGCACGCGCTGGACCCCCAGGCCGCCGGGTTCCATGCGGTCGCGCCGCTCGAGGCCTCCCGCCTGATCGAGGTGACGGCGACGGAGGCGACCGTCCCGGAGGCGCTGGAGCGGCTCGAGGGGCTCGTCGCCGGCGTCGGCCGCCACGCCGAGCGGGTGGCCGACGCCCCCGGCCTGGCGCTCGGTCGGGTCGTCGCGCAGCTCATCAACGAGGCGGCGTTCCTCATCGGCCAGGGCGACGCCACCCCGGAGGACGTCGACGCCGGGATGCGGCTCGGCGTGAACCACCCGCGCGGCCCGATCGCCTGGTCGGCCGCGCTCGGCCTGCCGCACGTCGTGGCGATCCTCGACGCGCTGCATCGCGAGCTCGGCGAGGAGCGCTACCGCGTCGCCCCGCTGCTGCGCCGCCGCCTGGCCGTCGGCGCCGACCTGGGCTGACGCCCGACCGAGAACCAGAGGACCGAGGAGCACGACATGGGCATGCTGGACGGACGCCGGGCGCTGGTCACCGGCGGAGCGCGCGGGATCGGCGCGGGGATCAGCCGTCGGCTGGCCGCCGAGGGCGCGCACGTGATCGTCGCCAATCGGACGCTCGACGTCGCGGAGGAGATCGCCGCCGAGATCGGCGGCGAGGCCGTGCAGGTCGACATCGGCGACCTCGAGCAGGCCGACCGCGTCGTGCGCGAGGCCGGCCGGCTCGACGTCCTCGTGAACAACGCCGGCTTCGACGATCCCGGCTGGTTCACCGACACGACGCCCGAGCGCTGGCAGCGCGTCGTCGGGGTGAACCTCCTCGGCATGTTCGCCGTAACGAAGGCCGCCCTGCCCGCGATGCAGGAGGCGAGGTACGGCCGGATCATCAACATCGGCTCCGAGGCCGGGCGGATCGGCTCGTCCGGCAACGCCGTCTACGCGGCGACGAAGGGCGGCATCATCGCCTTCACGAAGTCGATCGCCCGCGAGAACGCCCGCTTCGGCATCACCGCGAACACCCTCGCGGTCGGCCCGATCGAGACCCCGCTGATGGACCAGGTCCGGGCGAAGGGCGAGCTCGGCCTGAAGATGGTCGCCGCGATGGAGGCCGGCACGCTGCTCAAGCGCCTCGGCACGGCGGAGGAGGTCGCCGCCCTCGCGGCGTTCGTCGCCTCGGAGCAGGCGTCGTTCGTCACCGGCGAGAACATCGGCGTCTCCGGCGGCATGGGCATCGGCTCCGCCTGAGCTCCTCGGACAACTGACGCCCGTCCACCGGTCTGGCGTCTCGGCGCTCGGCGGCGTAGCTTCTTCGGCGGTGTCCCCCACCCTGCGAAGCCTCTTCCTCGTTTTGCTGCTCGCCCTCGTCGGCTGCGGGGCCGGGAGCGATTCGCGCGGTCTCGGGTCCGACGCTCAGCGCTGGCAGGAGATCGCCCGGACCGAGGGCGTCCGTTCCCCGCTGAGCAAACGTGAGTATGACCTGCTCGTCGCGTCCGACCGCGCGGTCGAGGCGATCTGGAAGGGCGTCGACGAGACCGACCGGGGGGCGGTCCGCGCAGCGATGGACAAAGCGTTCCGTCGCGCACGAGACGACTGCCAGCAGTACCGAAGCGCCGGTCCTGTGCTGCGCTCGCTGGCCGCCTCGTGCGCGTCGGGCGTCGAAGGGATCGAGAGCTACATCGATCTCGCCCTCTCTCGCGGGGAGAGCGCCCAGTGCGACGACGCGGACGCATGCGCCGCCCACCTCGAGCGGCTCGCCGAGCTATTCGACGCCACAGCGCAGAGCATCCTGCAGCCACGCCGCGCGTTCCGCGACTCGCCTCTCGGTCCGCGCTGCCGCGACACACTCATCGGCCCGCGGCAGCTCGGCACCGCGTTCGCCGCGATGGCGGCCACCTTCCGCGGCTTTGCGGACGCCCCGAGCCAGGACGAGATCGACCGACGCGCGGACGTCGCCGACCGACGCATGGAGCGTGCATTGGCACGCGCAGCGAGACTCCGCCCGACCGCCTGCAAGGACGACGTCGGGTGACGTCGGCCCCTTCGGCCGTGAGGTCGGCGTCGTCCCAGGGCAGCTTCACGTCGCACGCACGCGGCGCGTCATCGGCGCTGACGAGCGAGTGATCGAGGTCGCGGACCGCGCGACGCGCAGGCGGTCGAACGGATCGGAATGGTGCCAGGGGAGGTCCGCGACGGCCCCGGACAGACGCCGACGCCCGACATAGGGTGACGCCATGCCACGTTCACGTGCGCGCGCCATCCTCGTCGTGCTGGCCCTCGGCGTCGCGTCGCTTGCGGCGTGCGGGGACGACGAGCCCGACCGCGGCGGGACCACGACCGCGGCGAAGCTCTCGGCCGACGCGCGGCTGACCCAGAGCGACTACCAGGTGCTCGTCCGGTCGTGGCGCGCGCAGCGGTCGGTCGAGCGGCAGATGGAGGCGCTCGACGACGACGCCGCACCGCAGCAGGTCCAGGCGCTCTTCGGGCGGGCGAGCGACGCGGCCCATCGCGATTGCGCCGCCTACGAGCGAGGCGGGGCGGTGCTCCGCGCACTGGCACCGTCGTGCCGTGCGGCCGCCGAACAGTTCGAGAAGCTCGGCGCGACGTTCAGCGCGATGGTCGGATGCACCGACCAGGCCTGCCTGCGCAGGGCGTTCGCCGACCTCGCGTCGTCGATGCGCGTCGGCGTCCGCAAGATGGAGGACTCGCGTGCACTGCTCGCCGACACGCGCTTCGTGCCGAAGTGCCGCGAGGCGCTGCACGGGACGGACGAGATGCTCGACGAGGGCCGGAAGATGGCCAGCTCCCTCGACGGCGTCGTGCGGCTCCTCGGTGACGAGAGCGCCTCGGAGGAGCAGGTCGGCCAGGCGCTCGAGCAGCTCGGCGTCCTGTTCGAGCAGCCGAGCCGGACGAGCGTCGCCGACCTCGATCCGAGGCCCTGCAAGCGGCACGTCGGCTGAGCGCGAGGGCGCGGCGGCGGTCGGCCGACCGGACGACCGGCCACGTCGGTCGCGCCACCGCGTCGCCGCATGATCCAGTGACGTCATGCGTCACGTGCCCATCCGGCTCCTCGTCGTCCTGCTCGCGGCGTGCGCCGCCGGGTGCGGTGGCGGCGCGAGCGACGCCGAGCGCACCGCTCGGCCATCGGCCGCGACGACCTCGACGACCTCGACGACGAGCCTGCGGGGCGTGACGATGTCGGCGGCGGAACGGCGGGCACTCGCGCGGTCCGTGCGCACCACCGAGCGCTGGACCGCCACCGACCGGCTCTTCGCGGGGGACATCGGCGGGATCGGGGACCTCCGGCGGCGGCTCGCGCAAGCGGCGACCGCCCTGCGCCGCGATTGCCGTCAGCGCCGCACCGCGGGTCCGATCCTCCGGGCCGCGGACGCGACCTGCCGAGCGATGGTGGGCTTCACCGCCGCGAGCTTCACCGCCGCCACCACCGACACCAGCGGGTGCCGCTCGTCCGCGTGTACCGCGGAGCCGCCTCGCGCGCTCCTGCGGGCCGCCCGTCGCTGGCGGGCTGCAGCCCGCGATGACCGAGCGGTCCTGCGGCGAGCCGCGATTCCGCGAGCGTGCCTCGCGCTGCTCGTGGGCGCGTCCGGCCGCGACGGCGCCCTGCGCCGCGTCGAGGACGCGCTGGAGGCCTGGGCGGCGGCTCCGCCAGGGCGAGCGGACGCGGCGGCCGGCGCGGCGACGCAGCCGCTCGTCGCGCTGGAGGCGCAGCTGCGGCGCGACGGTTCCGCCGGCGCGACGGCCTGCAGGCGTCCCGGCTGACCCTGCTCAGCGGCCGAGGAAGCGCGGCTTGCGCTTCTCCTTGAACGCCGTGACGCCCTCGGCGTAGTCGGCGGTCGTGGCGTGGCGCTGCTGGAGGCGGGCCTCGAGGGCCATGTGGTCGTCGAGGCCGCGCAGCGCGGCGGCGCCGAGGGCCTCCTTCATCGACGCGATCGCGACGGTCGGCAGCGCCGCGAGGCGGTCCGCGAGGGCGTCGGCGGCCGCGCGCAGCTCGTCGTCGGGATGGACGGCGTTGACGACGCCCCAGTCGAGCGCCTTGGCCGCGGGGAGGCGCTCGCCGAGCATCGCGAGCTCGGCGGCGCGGCCATACCCGATCCGCGCCGGCAGGTTGAACGTCGCGCCGCCGTCGGGCATCACGGCGATGTGGACGAACGCGAGCAGGAAGTACGCCGACTCGGCGGCGATCACGAGGTCGCAGGCGAGGGCGAGCGAGAACCCGAGGCCGGCCGAGGCGCCCTGGACCGCGGCGATCACCGGCTTCGGCGCCCGGCGGATCTCCGCGACGATCGGGTTGTAGATCTCGTCGAGGCGGGTGTGCAGGTCGGGGTCGCCCTCGGGCGTCAGCTCGCGCGGCACCTTCACGTCGGCGCCGGCCGAGAAGGCGCGGCCCGCCCCGACGAAGAGGATCGCGCGGACGTCCGGATCCGCGCTGGCCCCGTGCACCGCGGCGAGGATCTCCCGCCCCATGTCCGGCGTCCAGGCGTTGAGCGCCTCGGGCCGGTGCAGCTCGATCGTGGCCACGGCGTCGCGCCGGTGGACGCGGATCGACTCGAACTCGGTGCTGGTCATCGCGGGCTCCTGCATCCTGCGGTCACGGAGGGACCTCGCGGTCGCGGCCGGCGACCTGCGGCGCGCGTCCCGTCGACGGCAGGATCGCGGCACGAGCGGCGGAGGGCGAACCGCCGCCGGAGCGACCGGCCGGGAACGAACGGCGGCCACGCCTGAGGCCCGGCGTGGCCGCTCCGCCATCATACGCACTGATCGGACAGTCTGTCCTGACGAATCGTCGCTCCCGACGGACCGGCGGCTATCGTGGCCGTCATGAGCGCCGAGACCGAGACCGCGCCGCTGCTGCGCGAGGAGCAGGACGGGGTCCTGCTCCTGACCCTCAACCGCCCCGACGTCCGCAACGCGGTGGACCTGCCGCTGGCCGAGGCGATGGCCGAGGCGCTCGATCACCTCGACGCCTCGCCCGACCTCTCCGTCGGCGTCATCACGGGCGCGGGGCGCGGGTTCTGCGCCGGGATGGACCTCAAGGCGTTCGCGGAGACCGGCAAGCGCCCGTGGGCCGGGGACCGCGGCTTCGCCGGGATCGTGCGCCGGGCGTCGCGCAAGCCGCTGATCGCCGCGATCGAGGGCTTCGCCGTCGCCGGCGGCCTGGAGATCGCGCTCGCCTGCGACCTCGTCGTCGCCGCGAAGGGCACGAAGATCGGGATCCCCGAGGCGAAGCGCTCGCTCGTCGCCGCCGGCGGCGCGCTGCGGCGCCTGCCCCGCCTGCTGCCGCCGTCGCTGGCGCTCGAGCTCGCGCTGACGGGCGACCTCATCACCGCCGATCGGGCCTACGAGCTCGGCGCGATCAACCGCCTGACCGAGCCGGGCGAGACCGTCGCCGCCGCCCGCGAGCTCGCCGCCCGGATCGCCGCCAACGGGCCGCTCGCGCTGATCGCCGCGAAGCAGATCGTCCAGCAGCAGTGGTCGTGGAGCGACGACGAGTTCTGGGACCGCCAGGCCGCGATCGCCGATCCGGTCATGCAGTCCGAGGACGCCCGCGAGGGCGCCCGAGCGTTCACCGAGAAGCGCGATCCGGTCTGGCGGGGCCGCTGACGTCCGGCCGCCCGACAGGTTCCGCGCCGTACCCCGCGGCGGGGGTCCAGCCCGGAACCCGCAGGGCGGCGCGGTCCCTCGTCGTCAGGCGACGCGCTCGAACACGGCGGTCATGCCCTGACCGCCGCCGATGCACATCGTCTCGAGGCCGTAGCGCGCCTCGCGCCGGTCGAGCTCGCGCAGGAGCGTGGCGAGGATCCGGGTGCCCGTCGCGCCGACCGGGTGCCCGAGGGAGATCCCCGAGCCGTTGACGTTGAAGCGCTCGAAGTCCGCCTCGCCGAAGCCCCATGTCCGGGTGCACGCGAGCACCTGGGCCGCGAACGCCTCGTTGAGCTCGATGAGGTCGATGTCGGCGAGCGTCAGCCCGATCCGGTCCAGCGCCTTCTTCGTCGACGGCACCGGGCCGATGCCCATCGTGCGCGGCGGCACGCCGGCGACGGCCCACGAGACGAGGCGCGCGATCGGCCGCAGGCCGAGCTCCTCGGCCTTCTCCGGCGTCGTGACGATGCACGCCGAGGCGCCGTCGTTCTGGCCCGACGCGTTGCCGGCGGTCACCGTCGACGCCGGGTCGATCGCGCCGCGCACCGGGCGGAGCCTCGCCAGCGACTCCGGCGTCGTCTCCGGCCGCGGGTGCTCGTCGCGATCCACCACGACGGGGTCGCCCTTGCGCTGCGGCACGCTGACCGGCACGAGCTCGTCGGCGAAGCGCCCCTCCTCGTGGGCGGCGACCGCCTTCTGGTGGGAGCGCAGCGCGAGCCAGTCCTGCTCCTCGCGCGGGATCTCGTACTCCTCGCGGAGGTTCTCGGCGGTCTCGAGCATGCCGCCCGGGACCGGGAAGTCCCGGCCGCCGGCCGTGACCCGCGCGCGGGCGAGGCGGTCGTGCAGCTGGATGCCGTCGCCCTTGGCGCCCCAGCGCATCTGCGTCGAGTAGTGCTCGACGTTGCTCATCGACTCGGCGCCGCCGGCGATGACGACGTCGCTGGCCCCGGTCTGGACCTGCATCGCGGCGGTCACGACGCACTGGAGGCTCGACCCGCAGCGACGATCGATCTGCAGGCCGGGCGTCTCGATGCCGAGGCCGGCGTCGAGGGCGGCGACGCGCCCGATCGCCGGCGACTCGCCCGACGGGTAGCACTGGCCGAACAGGACGTCGTCGACCTGTCCCTCCTGGAGCCCTGCGCGGGAGACGAGCTCGCGGAGGACCACCGCGGCGAGGTCGGTCGCCGTGAGCGACCGGTAGGCGCCGCCGTACCGGCCGACCGGCGTGCGGAGCGGCTCGCAGATGACGGCGTGGCGCAGGGTGTCGGACATGAGGGCTCCGGGGTCGGTGACGTGACGGCGCGGGTCCAGCGCGCGACGGGGAGGGCGGGCGACCGCGGCTCAGCCGAGGTCGCGACCGACGATCGAGACGAACGAGACGCAGGTGCCCGGCCGGCCGCCGAGGTTGTGCGTGAGGCCGAGCTTCGGGTCCGCCAGCTGACGGTCGCCCGCCTCGCCGCGGAACTGCAGCCAGCACTCGAAGAGCATCCGCAGGCCGCTCGCGCCGACGGGGTGGCCGAACGACTTCAGGCCGCCGTCGGCGTTGACCGCGATCCGGCCGTCGAGGTCGAAGGCGCCGTCGAGCACGTCCTGCCACGCCCGTCCGCGCTCGGAGAACCCGAGGTCCTCCATCAGCACGATCTCCGTCGGCGTGAAGCAGTCGTGGACCTCCGCGACGTCGATCTGCGTGCGGGGGTCCTCGATGCCGGCCTGGCGGTAGGCGTCGGCACCGGTCCGCACGACCTCCTCGAACGACGTGTAGTCGTAGTCGGGGTCCATCGGGCCGTTCGCCGGCCCCGCGGCGAAGGCGAGCGCCTTCACGTAGATCGGGCGGTCGGTGTACTTGTGGGCGTCCTCGGCCCGGACGATGAGCGCGCAGGCGGCGCCGTCGGAGACGCCGGAGCAGTCGAAGACGCCGAGCCGGCCGGCGACGAGCGGGGAGGCGGCGATCTTCTCCTTCGGCACCTCCTTGCGGAACTGCGCCCGCGAGTTCTTCGCGCCGTTGACGTGGTTCTTCCACGCGACGTGGGTCATCGCGTCGCGCATCGCGTCCGGATCGACGTCGTAGCGCTCGCAGTAGGCCGGGTCCAGGAGCGAGAACGCGGCCGGGGCGGTGACCGTCATCTCCGGCGCGGTGCCGTCGCCGGCGACGTTCGAGCGCACGAGGCCGGAGTAGCCGGAGTCCTTGAGCTTCTCGACGCCGACCGCCATGACGACGTCGTAGGCGCCGGAGGCCACGGCGTAGCAGGCGTTGCGCACGGCCTCGGAGCCGGTCGCGCAGAAGTTCTCCACCCGCGTGACGGGCTTGTAGTCGAGGCTCAGCGGCTTCGACAGGACCATCCCGGACTGCCCCGAGCTCATGGTGCCCAGCCAGTAGGCGTCGACGTCGTCGGCGGTGATGCCCGGGGTCGAGGCGAAGCACTCCTGCACCGCGTCGACGAGGAGGTCGTCCGCCGAGCGGCCCCAGTGCTCGCCGAAGGGCGTGCAGCCCATGCCGACGATCGCGACCCGGTCCTTGATCCCGTTGCTGGCCATCGTGGTCCCCTCAGCCCTGCGCGTCGCCGGTGGTCACCGGTCGCGCCTTCCAGAAGTAGTTGTGGATGCCCTCGACGCTGTAGAGCCGGCGGAAGGTCGGCTGCACGCGCGTGCCGATCGCGATCTCGTCGGGACCGGCATCGGCCACCTCGAGCGTGTAGCGGCCGCCGCCGTCGAAGTCGACGACGACGGTGATCAGCGGCGGGGAGGGCGAGAAGGCCAGCCGATCGACGGTGAACGTCGCGACGGTCCCGTCGCGGTCGGCCAGCGGCGCCGGATCCATCTCGTCGACGGCGTGGCAGCGCTTGCAGACGCGGACCGGCGGCACGTGGACCATGCCGCAGGCGCGGCAGCGCGTGCCGACGAACGCGAACTTCCAGCCCTCCGAGCGCGCCGACGGCGGGGCGGCGGGCCGATCCGGCTCCGGACGGCGCGGCGGCTCGCGGTCCAGCAGCCCGCGCCACGTGAGGTACGTCGCGTAGCGCAGCGATCGGCCGCCCTGCAGCTGCGCGGCGAGCGCGACCGCCTGACGGCGAGCGGGCAGCGCGCCGGTCGTGCGCAGGACGAGCGCGTCGGCGCCGTCGGCGGCGACGAGGACCAGGATCGTCTCGTCCGCGCCGGCCCGATCGAGGACGTCGGCGAGCTTCAGGCCCGGGTCGGCCGCACCGGCGTAGCCCACGGCCGGCGTCGCGGCGGGCGTGCGGCCGGGGAACCGCTTGGCCAGCTGCGCGGCGGCCCGGGCGTGGGGCGAGGAGACGACGACGTGGTCGACCTCCTCGATCCCGGCGTCGGCGAGCGCGGCCCGCACGGCGGCGTCGGCGAGGGGCAGGTACTGCTCGACGCCGAAGCGCTCCTCCCAGCCGCGGCTGGCGAGCTCGCCCGGGGCGCGCCAGCGGTCGAGGAACTCGGCGGTCGCCGAGCCGCGGCCGATGAGCACCGCGAGGGCGTCGTCGGCCGGCCCGAAGCGGAACGCGGCGGCCGCGTCGGCGCCGTCGCGCTCGTCGGCGGAGCCCGGACGGCCGGTGCGCAGGTCGGAGAGGACCGCGAGACCGCCGTCCGCGGCCGCGGCCCGCAGGGCGCCGACGGCCGCCCGCGGCGCGCCCGCGACGTCGACGGCGAAGCCGTCGTGGCCCAGGCCGAGGGCCGCGTGGATGGCGGTGGCGTTCGTCTTGTCGGCGTAGGCGGGGCTGCTCGTGGCCAGCCAGATGGCGTCGAGCCCGGACGGATCGCCGGCCGCGCGCGCGGCCTCGACGCCCATCGTCGTGGCGTCCTCGTCGAAGCCCGCGACGAGGCGCCGGCCCCCGCCGCGACCCTTCCCGGTCAGGGCCTCGCCGATCTCGGCGTGGTCGAGCCGGAAGCGCGGCACGTACGTGCCGTAGGAGCGGATGCCGGTCGTGGTCACCGGGCGGCCTGAGCGTCGCGACGATTGCACATGGTGTCCAGACGGAACGTAGCAGGAGCCGCCGATCTGCCCCGGAGCGCCCGTTCCGGCCCGTCGGACCGGTACGGTTGGCGCCATGCCGTCGGTCACGCGCAAGCGCCAGGGAAGTCGCGCCGATCGGCGCGAGGAGATCCGCAAGAAGCTCCTGGCGGTGATCGAGCGGCTGCTCGAGGAGGGCGAGAGCTTCACCGAGATCAGCGTCGAGCGCATGGTCTCGGAGGCCGGCGTCTCCCGCTCGACGTTCTACGTGTACTTCGAGGACAAGGGCGACCTGCTCACGGCGTGGTTCGAGGAGATCCGCGCCGAGCTGACGGAGGCCGCGAAGGAGTGGTGGACGCTCGACGCCTCGGCCACGCGCGACGACGTCCAGCGGGTGCTCGACAACATCGTGCGCACGTACCAGCCTCACACGGTCCTCATGGCCGCCACGTACGACGCCGCCGCCTACGACGCGAACGTCCGCGAGCTCGTCACGGCGATGATGCGCAACAACGTCGCGGGCCTCCGCCGGCACATCGTCGCCGGCCAGAAGGGCGGCTTCGTCGCCGAGGGGCTGATCCCGACCCAGACCTCCGGCTGGCTCACCTGGATGGCCGAGCGCGGCTTCCACCAGCTCGTCCGTCGCGCCTCCCCCGCCGAGCTCGAGAAGCTCATCGAGGCGTACACCGACATCGTCTGGAACACGCTCTACGCGCCCGCCCGCCAGGGCTGAGCCGGGCGGGCACGCGCCCGCCCCCGAGCAGCACCCGCTCCGCCGGCGCCTCGCCGGCGGTTCGCGTTCCCGGTCCGCGCGGACGCCCGGCGCGCGTCGACGCGATCTCGCGCCCACCGGCCCGGGACGCTGATGTAGCCTGTTGCCACTGCGTCCGGACATGATGTCCGGACGCGCCGCAAGCATCCCGAGGAGGGCCCTCACCGTGACGCCATCGACCGCCGCCGAGGTCGATCTCTCGACCATCGACATCCTCGACCCGAAGTGGTTCGAGGACGGCCCTCCGCACGAGCTCTTCGCCCGCATGCGCGAGGAGGCCCCGGTCCGCCGCAACGCGACCGCCGAGCTCGGCGAGTTCTGGTCGCTGACGCGGGCCTCCGACATCGCTGCCGTCAGCAAGGACAGCAGCACGTTCTCCTCGGCCCAGGAGGGCGTGTTCACCGTGCGCGACCTCGTCGCGCCGCTCGAGCTGCAGCGGTCGGTCCTCCTCTACAAGGATCCGCCGGACCACACGAAGTACCGCAAGATCCTCCAGAGCGCCTTCGTCCCCGCGACGGTGAACAAGATGGAGGACGACGTCCGCGCGGTCGTGACCCGCGTGATCGACGACGTCATCGAGCAGGGCGAGTGCGACGCGGTCGGCGACCTCGCCGTCCGCATCCCGCTGATGGTGCTCGCCGACCTCATGGGCCTGCCGGACGAGGACGTCCCGCAGCTGCTGGAGTGGACGAACGCGATCGAGGACTCCGCGAACACGTACGAGCCCGCGCAGGCGGTCGACACGTTCATGGCGATGGCCGGGTACCTGCACGCGCAGGTCGAGCGCCAGATCGCGGAGGGCAACAACGACTCGCTCGTGATGCGCCTGCGCAACGCCGAGGTCGAGGGCGAGAAGCTCGACGACCCGGAGATCATGCTGTTCTTCGCGCTGCTCGTCTTCGCGGGCAACGACACGACGCGCAACACGACCTCGTCGGGGCTGCGAGCGCTGCTCGAGCACCCCGAGCAGCTCGAGAAGCTCCGCGCGAACCCGGAGCTCCTGCCGCAGGCGGTCGAGGAGCTGCTGCGGTGGACGTCGGTCGTGCAGTACTTCGTGCGCACCGCGACGAAGGACGCCGAGGTCGGCGGGCAGCAGATCGCGGAGGGCGACCGGCTGGTCATGTGGTACACCGCCGGCTCGCGCGACCCGGAGCGCTACGAGGACCCCGGCACGTTCGACATCGAGCGCCCCGAGCACGCGCACATGGCCTTCGGCGGGGGTGGTCGCCACTTCTGCCTCGGCGCCGGGCTCGCGCGGCTCGAGCTGCGGATCATCTTCGAGGAGGTGCTCCGGCGGCTGCAGGACATCGAGATCGCCGGGGAGCCCGAGCGCCGCGTCTCGCCGTGGGTCAACTCGCTGACCCGCCTGCCGATCCGCTTCACGCCCGGGACCCGCGAAGGCTGAGGTCTCGGCCGGCGTCCGCCGGCCGCGTGCCGCACGGGCCGCCCTCGGGGCGGCCCGTCGTCGTTCCGGGGCGAGCTCGCGCCGAGCTGGCGCATTCGGACAGATCGGGCGCGTTGGAATCCCCCGCGCGACGCCGTGGCCGTCTACACTGCCCAGACAGTGTGTCCGGGCAGTCTGCCCGGGGCAGGTCCCGGACTCGCCGGATACGCTAACGGACAGCGCGTCCACTATCGACGCCGTCGCGAGAACGAGGAGATCACCGCATGGCCACCACCGCCCCGTCCCCGTCGTCCGCCGTCGCGGCGCTGGCGAACGTCCGCTCCCTGGCCGAGGCGTTCCAGGCCACCGTGGCGGCCCACGGCGACGCCGTCGCCCTCCGCACGCCGGACGACGCCGTCTCGCTGACGTACCGGCAGTACGCCGAGCGCGTCGAGCGGATCGCCCGCGGTCTCCACGCGCTCGGCGTCCGCCGGGGCCAGACCGTCGGCATCCTCCTGACGAACCGCCCCGAGTTCCACCTCGTCGACACGGCGACCTTCCACCTGGGCGCGACGCCGTTCTCGATGTACAACACGCTCGCCCCCGAGCAGATCGCGCACCTCTACGAGAACGCCGGCTGCGACGTCCTCGTCACCGAGGTCGGCTTCCTGGACCGCGCGAAGGCCGCCGCGCAGGGCCGCGCGAACCCGACGACGATCGTCACCGTCGACGGCGCCGCCGAGGGCGCGATCACCCTCGAGCAGCTCGAGGAGCAGGGCGACCCGGACCTCGACTTCGAGGCGGCGTGGCGCGCCGTCGGCCCCGACGACGTCCTGACGCTCATCTACACCTCCGGCACGACGGGCCCGTCGAAGGGCGTCGAGCTGACGCACGCCAACATGCTGCACACGCTGCAGGCGATGGCGTCGGTCCTCTCGATCGAGCCGGGCGACACGATCACGTCGTACCTGCCCTCGGCGCACGCCGCCGATCGCTGGTCCTCGCACTACAACAACCTCGCGCTCGGGGTCCAGGTCACCTCGATCGCCGACATGAAGACGATCGCGGGCGTCCTGCCGGCGCTGCGCCCGACGCTCTGGGGCGGCGTGCCGCGCGTCCTCGAGAAGCTGAAGGCCGCCCTCGAGGCGGGGATCGCCGCCGAGCCCGACGAGCAGCGCCGGGCGGGGCTGCAGGGCGCGATCCAGATCGGGATCGAGAAGGTCCGCCTCGAGCAGGCGGGCCAGCCGGTGCCCGAGGAGCTCGCCGCCAAGCACGCCGCGATGGACGAGGCCGTCCTCTCGAAGCTGCGGGCGAAGCTCGGCCTCGACCGCACGAAGTGGATCGTCGTCGGCGCGGCCCCGCTCTCGCAGGACGTCGCCGAGTTCTTCCTGGCGATCGGCCTGCCGATCACCGAGGGCTACGGCATGTCCGAGTCGACGGTGCTCATCGCCTCCGCCGCGCCCGAGGAGTTCCGGATCGGGCGCGTGGGCAAGCCGATCCCCGGTGCCGAGGTGCGGATCGCCGACGACGGCGAGCTGCTCGTCCGCGGCCCGATCGTCATGAAGGGCTACCGCAACCAGCCCGGGAAGACCGCCGAGGCCGTCGACGGCGACGGCTGGCTGGCGACCGGCGACATCGCGAAGCTCGACGAGCAGGGCTACCTCGCGATCGTCGACCGCAAGAAGGAGATCATCATCAACGCCGCCGGCAAGAACATGTCGCCGGCGAACATCGAGCAGGTCGTCAAGGGCGCCAGCCCGCTGATCGGCCAGGTCGCGGTCATCGGCGACGGCCGGCGCTACAACGTCGCGCTGCTCGTCCTCGATCCGGACATCGCCGCGGTCCACGCGCAGAAGCACGGCCTGGAGCCGACGGTCGCCGCCGTCGCCGCCGATCCGGGCGTCCAGGCCCACATCGCCCAGGCGATCGAGCAGGCCAACGAGCGCCTGGCCCGCGTCGAGCAGATCAAGAAGTTCGAGCTGCTGACGGACGAGTGGCTGCCGGGCGGCGAGGAGCTCACCCCGACGATGAAGCTCAAGCGCAAGCCGATCGACGCGAAGTACGCCGGGACGATCGAGGCCCTCTACGCGGAGTAGCGCCGGGACCTCCGGGGGCGGCGAGACGCCGCCCCCGGACCCCGGAACGACCGAGGGCCCGGATCGTCGATCCGGGCCCTCGGTCGTTCGGGGCGCACCGCGGGTCCGAGGCCAGGGCCCGCCCGCGCGCCGCACGTGCTGCCGACGTCGGGCTCAGCCCGCGTCGAGACCCTCGGGCGAGTCGGGGACCTCGGGGAGGTCCGGCCGCTCGCGCCAGCGGTGGAAGGACGGGTCGAGGAACTTGTGCAGCGCCCCCTCGGGGAGCCACGCGAGCGTCTCGAGCTCGAGCGGATCGAGGTAGCCGACCTGGCCGGTCCGCAGGTCCTCGATCCGCAGCCGCGGGCCGTTGCCCCGGTGATCGACCACGAGCGAGACCGCCGCGAACTCGCTGACGAGCTCGACCGGCGTCGCGTCGCCCTCGCCCAGCGGGAGGGATCGCGCACGGGGCTGGGTCATCAGATGAGGAAGGCCAGGGTGTGCAGCGGCCGGTCGTTCGCCACGATCCGGACCTTCTTGAAGACGATCTCGAAGCTCTCGCCGCGCCGGCGCAGCTTGTAGTCGTAGCGGCCGACCCAGTGGACGATCCCGCGCTCGCGCGACTCGAACACGTGGAAGTTCGCGCCGACGAGCAGCAGGTCGGGGTCCTCCGGGTCCTCGCCGAGCAGCTCCACGTTGGAGATCGTGCGCCGCAGCGACGACGGCGGGATCTGCGAGTGACGCTTGCCCGTGTGGTACTGGCGGATGCGCAGCCGGATCCGCGAGCGGTTGTCGAAGATCACCGACATCGTCGTGGTCGGATCGATGTCGTCGTGGCCGGCCGGCACCCAGTAGACCCCGTCGTCGGCCCAGAGGGCCTCCCACGCGTCGTACTCGTGCTCGTCGGCCAGGCGCGCCTCGCGGTAGAGGAACTGCTCGACCCGGTGCAGCAGCTCGATGTCGAGCGGGCCGCCGGCGGCGTAGCCGCCGTGGCCGTCGCCGGCGACGAGGACCCGCTGGGACTCCTCGGTCGGGACGGCGTCGTCGGTCGCGGTGGCCGCGATCGGCTCGGGGGTCATCACGCGTCGGCCTCCATGAGCTCGCGGTAGTGGCGCCAGATCGCGCGCTGCGGGACCTCGTCGGTGGCGTCACCGACGGTGAAGCCGTCCTCGTCCAGGCGCTCGCGGTGCGTGCCGCGGGCGATGACGAGCCACTCGGGGTCCTTCGCGTGCACGCCGCGCTGGTTGCGCTCGTACATCTCGGTGTCGTCGGCGAGCAGCATGCCGGCGGGGCCGACGGAGCCGATCGTCTGCTGCAGCATCCGGCGGTTGATCTGCGGCTCGCCCTTGTACTGGATCGCCGTGACGTGCTGCACGGTCTTGTCCACCGCCACCGGCTGGATCACGAAGATCTGGATCTCCGCGATGAAGAGGTTCGGGAAGATCATGACGTGCGGGGCGCCGTCGATCATGATCTCGCGCGCCCGCTCCTTGCCCCGTGCCGCCTCGAGGTTGGCGACGTAGTCCGGCAGGCGGTCGGCGGTCGTGCCGAACCAGCTCATCGGCTCTGCCCGCTGGCGGAACTCCGGGCGCAGGTCGTTCTCGGTGTGCCCCTTGCCGAGGTCCCGGCAGACGGCGATCGACTTCTCGCCGTAGAGCTCGCCGATCTTCGAGTCGGCGACCGTGAAGATCGAGGAGTGGACGAACTGCGGGTGGTAGCCGTCGGTCTCGTTCTCGACGAGCATCTTCCAGTTCGCCTTGGCCTCGTGCTGCAGCCAGCCGGCGGAGAGCTGGATCTCGCCGCTCGGCGAGAGCTCCACGAGGCGGTCGATCGCCTCGGCCGCGGCGCCGAGGTGCTCCTCCAGCGTCTCGCCCTCCTCGGCGAACGAGCCGAAGACGAAGCCCTTGTAGGAGGCGACGCGGGCGACCCGGCCCAGGCCGAGCTCGCTCTTCTTCTCGCGACCGCCGTAGCCGGAGTTGAACGGGTAGCCCAGGAGCTTGCCGGTGTTGGAGAACGTCCACCCGTGGTACGGGCAGCGGAAGGCGCTCGAGTTGCCCTTCGCGACGTCGCAGACGAGGTTCGCGCGGTGCGTGCAGCGGTTCAGCAGGAGGTGGATCTCGCCCTGCTTGTCCCGGGTCATGATGATCGGCTGCGGGCCGATCGCCTTGACGACGTAGTCGTTGGGCTCGGGGACCTCGCTCTCGTGGCCCACGAAGACCCACGTGCGGTACCAGATGCGCTCCATCTCGAGGTCGAAGATGGAGGGATCGGTGTAGAGGGAACCGTGGACGCGATCGTGCTCGATCAGCGCGTCCCAGTCGACGGGGTCCGTCGGCACGGTGGTCGTCATCTGTCGCTTCCTCAGGGGTCCGGGAACTACGGTGGTCCACGAGTATCGCACAGCATGTCCAGACATTGTGGCCGTGGCCTCCGGCGCCGCACGCCGCACGCCGCCGCCGGTACTCGTGTCCGGACATGGTGCCCGGACACATGGACCTCGTCCAGCGGGTCGCTTAGGATCGAACGGTCCTCGATGGCCTCGATCACCCGCACCTCGCAGACCTCACGCGCCCGGCGCCGGATCGAGATCCGCCACCAGCTGCTCCAGGCCGTCGATCGCTGCCTGGAGTCGACGAGCTTCACCGAGCTCAGCGTCGAGCGGCTCGTGCGCGAGGCGGGGATCGCCCGGTCCACCTTCTACGTCTACTTCGAGGACAAGGAGGACCTCCTCGGCGCGCTCGCCGAGGACGTGATCGACGCGGTCATCGAGGCCGCGAGCTACTGGTGGCAGCTGCCCGCCGACGCCACGAAGGCCGACCTGCGCGAGGCGATGGAGCGGATCGCCGACACGTACCGCACGCACCGCGTGGTGATGGCCGCGGTCGTCGAGGCCACGGCGTACGACGCCCAGATCGCCGAGCAGCTGGGCGCGCTGGTGCAGCGCGCCCGCGATGCGGTCGCCGAGCACGTCCGCCACGGGCAGGAGCACGGCTACGTCGACCCGACCGTCGACCCCGAGCAGGCCGCCACGTGGCTTACGTGGATGACCGAGCGCGGCCTGCTGCAGCTCGTCTCCCCGGCGAGCGCGCAGGACACCGAGCTGCTCATGCGCTCGCTGACCGACGTCGTGTGGAACGTGCTCTACGCGGCGACGCGATGAGCGAGTCGGGCGACCGACGCGCACGCGTCGCGGAGCGGCTGCGGGAGACCGTCGAGCGGCTGCTGGACGCCGGCGAGTCGTACCCGTCGATCAGCATCGAGCGGCTCATGACCGAGTCGGACCTCTCGCGCTCGACCTTCTACGCCTACTTCAGCGACAAGTCCGACCTGCTGCAGGAGTGGTCCCGCGAGATCGCCGCGGCGACCCGGACGGCCGCCGCGACGTGGACGATGATGGACGGCCCGTTCGAGCGCGATGCGCTGCGCGACGCGCTGCGTCGCGTGATGCTCGCCTACCGCCCCCATGCCGCGCTCGCGGCCGCGGCCTACGACGCCACGGTCTACGACGAGCGGCTGCGCGTCGAGGTGACCGCGGTGATCGACTCGCACCGCAGCGCGGTCGCCGAGCACGTCCGGCGCGGCCAGCGCGAGGGCTGGGTCGACGCGACGCTCCTGCCCGACCAGACGGCCGCCTGGCTCGTCTGGATGGCCGAGCGCGTCTTCCATCAGCACCTCGCCCGCGTGACCGAGGAGGCGGAGGTCGACGCCCTCGTCGAGGGCTTCACCGACGTTGTGTGGAACGCCCTGCACGCACCGGTCGTGCGGATCGCCGCGACGACCTAGTCGTCCGACGCGGGCGCGGCACCGGCCGCGCGGGACCCGCATCCGCCGACGCGGTCGTCGTCCCGACCCGGGCACGAGCGCACGGGACGCGGTCGTCGGCGCCGGCCCCGGACGACGTCGGGGCGCCGACCGGCGCCCCGACACCACCCGACGACGGATCCCCAGGACTCAGTTCATCCCCAGCGGGCCGCGCGAGGCGCCGGCGAGGAACTGCTCCACGAACGCGT